>VBBT01000031.1 GCA_005881695.1 Candidatus Bathyarchaeota archaeon
GATTCCGCCACCGACCGCTTCTTCGCTTCAATCATAGACATTAACACCAACACAGTGCACGTCATCGTCTCTCACACTAATCAAGCTGAGGCCGCATGGAACCAAAACGCGGTTGTCTTGGCTCCGCCTGCAGGGAATCTGCCTGATCAGCCTTTCATGGGAATGAGTAACAATGTTATTACGATCAGCTCGAACGACTACAACGGTCCCAACTTCAACAATTTTGCTGGAGCTGAGGTCTGGCTAATCAACAAAGCACAACTGGTCGCAGGCCAGGCCGCGGTAGCCGATGTTTTTGGGCCAAACGCCGCTTGGTCCTCGGTGCATCCAGCAACTCAACTCTCTGGGAGCACAATACAATATTTTGCTTCAACTGGTTTCGGGAATAGAAACCAGGCTACAATCTTCTGGGTCAACGTACCTAATGGATTTCCCACAGGAAACAATGGCGAACTAGGAAACATGAATCAAGTTAACGTCGGGATTGTTAACATCTCCGGGCAGCTATGGGCCGGTGTCCAGCCAAACAACACGAACTGGCAAATAGACGTCCCAGACGGCCGAACCTTGAGCGCTGTCTGGCAACAAGGCAACCTTTGGTTCACCTTCAATGACGCAGGTACCCCGCAGGGAGACAATACGGCGCGGGACATGTTCGGCGTGGCCGAGGTAAGCACTCAGGGCAACTGCTGCACAGCAACCTGGAGCCAAATATGGGGTTCCAACCAAGTTTACTTCTTCTATCCCGCGGTGACTCTTGATCCCTTGGGCGATGCAACTGTAACGGTCAGCTGGTCGGGACAAAACTGGTTCCCTAGCACTGGCGCCTATGGATTTGTGAACGGTGAGCAAGGACAGATCCAGCAGGGATATGCGGCGGCAATTGGAAGCGCTGTTGATCAGGGAATCGGAGCGAACAACCAGGGTTGTGGGTTCCCGAGTCCAGCGAACGTGTGCCGATTTGGGGACTATTTTGGAGCCGCCGCAGACCCGACAAATGATCGAGTATGGATGGAAGGAGAGTATGTGGCGAATGACGGGAATGCATGGTCAACGTGGGTCTCAAGCTACTTCACTCAGCCGAAACTAGGCTGGAACAACGCCGGCAAGATTGTACCAGGACCAACCACCGCGGCGGACCCCAGCATCGTCTACTCTCCAAATCCTAGCAAGGAGTTCATGTTCTTCATGAGCACCTCATCATGTAGCTCCACCGTCTCGCCCAGCGGACATCTCGAATTCATAACCTCAACAAACAGTTTCTCTAGCAGCAGCGGGGTGACAGACACCGGTCTGTGCGCTTCGTTTGACTTTCCTGACGGCGGATGGGTCGACTCAACCTATAACCCCCACGACGGCAACGTCTACGTCGCGTTCATCGGCTCGAACTCTGCGATCAACATAGTCAAGCTCAATCCTTCGAGTCAGTCCTGGAGCGTTGTCTCTTTCGGCTCAGCCAAACGCGTCTCTATCACCTACGACCCGTTCTACACGCGACTCCTAATCGCTTGGGATGTAATCTCCAGCTCGAATACACCCGTGACATATCTCTCTCAATCGACAGACGGAGTCAGCTGGTCGGGCATGGGACAAGTAGTCGCCGGCGGGTCGGCGATCTACAGCTCTGAAGGCTCCTTCATCAGGTATGGCAATGGTGAACTTGTCATTGGATACACTGACAACGGAACTCCTGGAACGATCGCCTCCGGTACGATCAAAGTCACCTACAGTACATCAATCTCCGCGAACTCGATAAGTTGGGCCACTCCCATAACGAACCTACTGGGAACCCAGAGCTCCAAGGTTCGCCCGACACTTGCATTCAACCCAACAGAGGCGACTTGGCATCTATCCTGGGTTGGGACCGACCAGCACCTGAATGACCTAGAATCCGCATTCCTCGGGGATTGGGGGGACAAGTTTGTCTCCGGCGATTTGTCTAATCTTCCCCTGGCACTGGGGTACGTCGCGAACACTGGAGAGCTACTCATGGGCTGGGCTGGTACAGACTCCCCCTCCCACCTGAACGTCTTTCCACAAAATAGCGCGACAGTCTACCAGTCTCACTATATCTCACAGACCACTCCACCCTCTACGCTGTGCACCGGCCAGCAAGCTACTGTTTCTGTAACCATGAAGAACACTGGAAATTCATACTGGCCATCTGCGCTAATAGACCCGGCTAACCCATTCCGGCTCGGATCCCAGAACCCGCAAGACAACACCAACTGGGGAATGAACCGAGTCGAGCTCGCCGGATCGGTGCAACCTGGAGACCAGGCAGTTTTCAGCTGGACAGTAACGGCTCCCTCGACTCCCGGCAGTTACAATTTCCAGTGGCGAATGGTTCGCGAACTAGTCACGTGGTTCGGCGACTACACACCAAGCTTCGCAGTCTCAGTTGTCACATGTGCGCTGAACGTATCTTCTAACCCGAACAACGTCCCGGCCGACGGAACGACTACATCGACCATAACAATCCAGACATCCACTAACGCGGCGAATGTACCAGTCTCGATCTCAACCAGCTTTGGAACACTCTCCTCAACCACATGCGTGACGGGTGGAACCGGATCTTGTACGGTGACGATCAAGTCCTCGGCCGTTGGCACAGCAACAGTGACCGCGACCGCGTCCGGCTTCTCTTCTGGCAGCACGACAGTTGCCTTCACCGACTTCACAATCTCGACCTCGAGTCCCTCGGCGGGAGTGGGCACGTCAGCGACGGCGACGATCATTGCAAGCGGCGTCAACGGATTCGCCGGTACCGTCGCCCTATCCGACACCCTACCAGCCGGCCTAACGTGCAGCGCGATCAATCCGACCAGCCTAATCCTTCCCCCATCCCCGACAACCGCCACGCTGACATGCAGCTCGACCTCCGTAGGCAACTACGTTGTGACGATCACGGGAACCTCCGCCGGATTGTTGCGCACCACCACCGCAACATTCCAGTTCGTAGGCTCGCTCACCGCGTCGTCCAGCCCCTCTCTCGTGGCAGCAGATGGAGTATCATCCTCAACAATCACAGTTCAAACATCGAACAGCCAGCCGGGCGTAACCATCTCTCTATCAACCAATCTCGGAACACTTTCCACGTCAAACTGTGTAACTGGAGCGAACGGCGCCTGCACCGTCACGATAACCTCAACCGCACCAGGATCTGCGACCGTGACCGCAACTGCCGCTTTCTACTCCTCCGCAACAACCACAGTTACCTTTGCCGCGATCACACTATCAGCAAGCCCAACTTCGGTTCCCGCAGACTTCTCCACGACATCAACCCTCATAGCACAGCTCTCGACCAGCGCCCAGAGCGTCACGGTGTCCTTCTCATCAACAGGAGGAGTCTTGTCGGCAACGAGCTGCACGACCAGCTCAACAGGATCATGCAGTATCACCATCAAGTCCGCCTCTCCGGGAATATTCACCGTTACCGCAACAGCACCTTCATACTCCAATGGCCAAACACAGGTAACATTCTTCGACTTCACCATCGCCGTAAGTCCCGTATCCATCACAACACTCGTCGGCTCCCAAACAAGCTCCACCGTCACAGTCACCAGCGTGAATGGCTTCTCCGGAACGGTCAATCTTGGTACCGTCGTATTCCAAGACCCAACTGGGCTAACATGCTCAGTTTCACCCAGTAGCGTGACGCTAGGCTCTTCCGCAACAGCCACGATGACTTGTAACTCGATCAAAGTCGGAAACTACACAGCAAACGCAATTGGGACCAGCGGCACACTGCAACACGGCACCTACGCAACATACACAGTCCAGGATTATTCGCTATCCGCCAATCCAAACTCGCTAGTCATCCAGGCGAGCGCCACAGGCTCATCGACTATTACCGTGACGAGCTTCAACCACTTTGGAGGAACAGTCGGCTTCTCCATCACCGTTAACCCTTACAGTCTAAACTGCAACTTGACTCCCGGCTCGATCATCGGATCCGGAACCTCAACACTATCATGCTACTCGGCCTATCCCGGAAACTACACCGCAACGATAACCGGCACCAACAACGGCTTCACGCGCACGACCACCGTCACATACCAGATAACAGACTACACCCTCTCCTTCTCGCGCTCCACAATCAATATCCCTGACGGGAGAACAGGTGCAGTAACAGTCACCGTTAACAGCGTAAACAGGTTCTCAGGCTCAGTCACCCTCGGAGTAGCATTCGGCCTGCCCTCCTGCATAGCACCGACATTCACGCCCAACCCGGTAACAGTACCCGTAGCCGGATCCGGAACCTCATCACTATCACTCGCAGTCGCGACCAACTGCTCAGCTTCAACCAACTCAGTCTTCATCCAAGGCACATCAGGACCAACCTACCATGCTTACGGCTTCACACTTACAATCTCGAACTACCTCCTTACAGTATCGCCAACCCCCGCTGGAATCAATCAAGGCTCGTCGGCCTCGTTCAACGTCACAGCCACAGGTTACAACAGCTATCCTTTCAGCTCGGCAGGACCAGGATCCGAGCTCCAGCTCTCGGTCTCTGGTCTCCCATCAGGCGTCACAGCCAGCTTCACAGGTTCCACGACCATAACTATCAGCGCTGTCCAGATCAACGACACATTCCAGAGACAGTTCGGTCTAACAATCGACCAACCGCTTCCAACAACCTTCTGGAACACTCTACCAAGTTCGGTCATAGGAATATCATACAGCCCGTTCAATTACGCTAATTCGTACACATTACCCTACGGGTCACACTCACTCGAGTTTGGGATCAGTGCATACTCGGGCTACTGGCAGGTTAAAGTATACGTCAACGGAGTCCTTGCAGGACAGGCAACGATAAACGTCAATGTCCACGTCAAACTCAACTTCAACTCCTTCCAATCATCCAGCCTGACTCTTACTGTCGGAAAGAAAGCCATCTCGGGACAATACCCCATCACCGTCACCGCGACAGACGGCGTCCTCACACGCACCGCAGTCCTCGATTTGCGAATAGGATCGTTCGCGATCTCGATGTCTCCCAACCCGACCCTTGGTGGAATTTCCTCGAAGGCGACAACAACCGTTAATGTTTCATCGTTCTTCGGAGTTACAGACACCCTATCGCTGTCCGCGGCAGGCGTGCCTACCTGCGCCAGCGCAAGCTTCGGCCCCTCGACGATTCCGCTTCCCGGCGGCGGATCTTCAACACTAACACTCAACCTTGGATCAACTTGCCAGCCAGGAAGCTACACCATCACAGTCACCGCTACCGGCACGTTCACGTCAAACTCTGCAACGGTAACGCTGACGATTCCTACACCCAAATTCAGCCTATCGCTTAGCTGCCAGTCACCGGGATGTAGTTACGCTCTCCCACCCAACTACCCCGTCAGCGATCAAATGACGGTGACGAGCATCTACTTCACAGGCACCGTGGGCCTCTCCGTCTCGATCTCCCCCTCGGGCACTGGAAGCCCGACCGCCGTCGTTCCGTCCACGGTCAGTCTCACATCCAACGGCAAGGTGATAACGTGGCTGAATATCACGTCCGGCACTACCATTGGGAACTTCAATGTCACGGTAACCGCGACCTGCATCTCTGGGACATGCACGAGCCCGGTGCAGACCTTCACCGTTTACGTAACGGTCGGCGTCGTCTGCGGATGTGGAGGAGGCAGCGTTGCCGCAGGCACTCTGATAACTCTCGCTGATGGAAGTCAAATGCCCGTCCAGAACCTTGCGGTTGGAATGCAGCTTCTCTCATACGATATGACAACACACCAGTACGTCATCACCACCATAACCAAGTTCACGATAGTTACAACATTCAACCAGATGGAAATCCACACCGCCACCGGGAAGCCTCTGATCGTTGACCAGAACCCAGCCCAGAAAGTCTACGTCGAGCTACCCGATGGAACAGTCACTCTAATGTCTGTCACGGATCTCAAGGTCGGCTACGATCTCTTCGACGCTACATCTCAGACATGGACCACCATAACCGGGATCTACTACCAGAACGGTGGAACCCACACGATGTATGACATTTACACGACGTTCCCCGGAAACTACATCGCCAACGGCTACCTAGATCCAGTTAAGACGTAGACTCGATAGCGTAATGTGTTCAAGCTCCCTCTTTTCAACATCCTCCCCTCACTCTAGGCGGGAGACTGTTCCATCAAGATAACAGGATAGGACTACGTTCCCCAACACCATCATCATCACCGTAACAGCCGCAGTTGCGGTGGTCATCACAGTCTTTCATCTTCGAAGAACGAAAGCGTAAGCAACAATAGCCGACAGTGCGTACAGATCTGTCGTGAGATGTGAGACCGGCGCCGCAGCATGAGATCCGTCTTACGGCTGCTGGCGATCAGAAATGATACAGGCTTCCGATCTCTCCCCTACATGCTTGAAGCGAAGGCTCACTCTCTGCTGCTGATTCCGCTTCACCGTCGCCGGCTTATCACCTCCACCTTATTCTCTGCATTCTTTATGGTCCCGGTCATAGTCGCCCGTGCTTTGGGTAATCGGACCGGTCGACAGAGCTTACCCCGTCGCCAGGTTCCCAGCAGGAGTGGCCTACGTATTGGTACTCATCGTCACCCTGATCCTCGGCTTCGGGTGGTCTCAGAGACTCGCCTGCAGATTCTCCAAGATGAGTGAGAAGAGACTTCATCCAAAGATCAAAACCATCAAGCGCGGCATCTTCTCCAGCACGATCAACGTCGATACCGAAGAGGGAGGTATGTCACTTGTCGTGCGGGCGAGAAGAGGGACGATTGCCCACGCCTCGGAATTGGCGGAACAATCCCAGTGACACTTTCAGCCTAGGCTTGTTTCAGCCTCTTCCCTAAAGCTTGGAATTGTTATGCCTACGATTCGTTCCCCTTTGAAACGGACGACCACGTCATTGTCGAGTACTCTACTGTCGGAACCCGCGATGGGCGGTCCGAAGCTAATGTAGAGCACATCCCCCGTCCCATCATAGTCCACGTCAAGCTTCTCAAGTTTGGAAACTGTTAGAAGGGATTTGGCCATACTTTCTCTCTCTTCTCCAGGTCAGAGGTGTCTGAAGCAAGGTACGCCGTTATGATAAACCCGTCCTTACTTGATTCCCGGTTCACAACAACCAAGGACCTCGCATGTCCAGTTGGGGGCAACGACTCTAGCGCCAGAAACTCACCGTATGACATGCAACCGATCTGTCTAGAGGCTGGAGATCACGTTGAGATTGAGGGGTCGAAAATCTCGGGCGTCATATGTGAAAATGTTGGTGATCCCATGTGCCTTGGCTAGGGTTGCACAAGTAGTGTCAGTAAAGCTGAGCTTTACGTCGTCCCTATCCTTGTAGAGTTCCCAGGACTCTTGAATCGTCCTCTCGTCAACCTTGAGCATTACTATCGACTTTGACGCGAGGATGTCCGTTCCAAGCCTTACCGAAAGCTCATGACTCCCTGTCCGCCGTCTACAGGTTGTTATGGCTTCGTCAAGAACATAGTCTGAGGTGTAGAGTTTCCTGTACCGAATCCCGTTCTCGGCGATTTTCGCAAATGAGTTTGCAGCTTCACGATGATGCTGGTCGTCTTTGTAGTAGAGCGCGACAAAGGGTCCTGAATCGATGAAGAGCCTCAGTAATGGTTCACTCGTCGTATACTGCCCGGTCAACCTCTCCTGACGCTTTCTTCCCCCGTCTCAACGCTTCACCCTTCAGTCTAATCTCGAGAGGCTTTTTTCTTCCAAGAGCGATGTCGAAAATGGGATCCTTAGGATCTATGCCAGACTCTTCCGTGGCCCATCTAAGCGCCGCTTGTCTGAGGGCCTCCTTGAGGGTGAGACCGCTCTTTCGAGCGGCGACCACGAGAGTCTCGTATTCGGCTGGGTCAAGTTCAGTCTGCGCCACCTTTCGCTCCATGGCATATCCGATGCCATCTTACATGGAGCAAGCATGTAAACCTTCCCAATACACCTCTCATCTGCGTCCAGTGACGGACATGTCTTAAGTACTGAGTTCCCTGTCGACAGCGGCCGTTTCCAGCGGAGCTTTCAACGGTGGGATTGTCTGATAGCTTCTACGATGAGGACTCGTAGTGTCCAAAGTGCCAGGGGAGAATAGACCAAGGTTGGCAGACCAAACGCCTCACAAGAACCATTAGTCAATTGGACAGGTTATCGTGGATGAGAGATCGAGAGTCTATGGTCAAGCTTAAGTAACGCCTCTGTTGATATCAACGGAGGCATAATGACCACTTGTCACCTCCGCTAAGGGAGACCACTGCCAAAGAGATCATCAGCATCATATGCTCACAGGGCGTCCAGGCATCATTCGGCGCCATCCTCGTAGAGGCCCAGAGACGAGAGATCTTGGCTTGGCACAGGACTCTGAGACGCTACCTAGACCTCCTAGTCCAAGGAGGAGTCCTAGCGGAGAAGAAGCGGGATGTCGGAAGCGTCAACCCACAACAACTCTACAGCATCACACACCAGAAGCCAACCGTTTACGCAGGCCTGAAAATCCTTGAGCTTTACGGGTTGAACTGGGATACTCCACTCCGGAGCCTCTATCCAGTCGGCACCGATTTGGTAGGACTCTTGAGATCGAGGTCCGTAACGCTCTCACGTAGGCAAGTGCTCGCAGCGAGCAAGGAGGACAGTCTAGCTCACGAAGTCCGAAGGGACGCAGACAAAGCCACAGGAACCCTGGAGATAGTATCCGCTCTAGCGGCGACCCAGACCCTAGACCTCCCGTATCTCCTCCGGAGGAGCGATGAGCTGGAGATCGGTAGAACCGTAAAACTGCTGTTCCAGAAGCTGATCCAGACGTTCAACGAAATCTCCCGAGACGCTGACGGCAAGATATTCTTGGCAACGAGAGAGCGCTTCCTACAGATCCTGCGCCAATACTCTAGGCAAAAGGCTCTCAGCCTACTCGATACCCCAGGAAGGGGCGCTCATGGTATTGAGATCGTCGAATCTCTAACCTCCGAACACATATTGAACGCAGCAGGAAAACAGCTGGGAATAACCGGATGAAAAGGCCTTCAGAGATCAGGACGGCGCCCCGCGGCTGGTTGCTGGTTCTGAAGACCGCTTACCCTTTCCTGGTCAACCGCGGAATCGGCGACCTCCTCCTCTTCGGCTCCCAAGCCCTCTCGGTCTACCTCAAGAGCCCGCTGAGGAGCAAAGACCTAGACCTTGTCTCGTCGCAGATCGGGCCGCGACACCTTGAAGCCTTGCGCAAACACCTCGAATCCAGCGGACTGGAAACCAGAAACACCACTGTCCAGTCGAAACCCCTCGCCAAAGCGAGGATGACAATCTACACCGTAGAACTCAGGCTCGGCGCAAAGCCGTTCTTCCTAGAGATCTTTGACAGGATACTGGACGGCCAGAACCCATCCGTACTGACCCCCCACGCACAGCGAGCCCGCAAATGGAACCTAGATCTATGGGCCCCCTCTCCCAACGCCGTGGTAGCCCTAAGGCTGAGCTTTCGACAGCCCGAAGGAATAAGCCGGCTCAACGCCATCAGGCTGAACAGCTTCATCCAACAAAGCCGGAGCAAACTGAGCTTCGACGAGGTCAAGAAAATGATCATTCAATGGGGAATGGAAGATCGAGTCAAAGAAAACCTGAGAATTCTTCACAAAAGCCACAGGCTGAGAATCAGAGGAGAGAACTTGCTCTATCCAAGAGCAGACCTGCAACCGGCGCAGAGAGCTTCCAGAGGGATGGACCTCCGCCGAGCCAAGATCGGTACCGTGAAGGGATAGTCGAGCACGATACACGACAACCAAAGACCTCACATGTCCAGTCGAGGGCCAAGGCTTTACGGCCAGCAACTCATCGTAGCGTCCCGGGACAACAAGTTTCGGTTCCTCAACCGTATCAAGAACTCTTTCCCTCCAACCCTTTTAGCTCAGGATGCTTAGCGGCCTCATTGGACTCTCGGTTTGCTGAACCATTTGGCCGTTCGGGACAACCCTTGGTCAAGTCCTACTTTCGGTTCCCATCCTAGCATCTTCCTCGCCCTGGTTATGTCAGGCTGGCGTCGCAGATGATCTCCCGGCGGAAATGGAAGAAACCTCAGAGCAGAACGGGCGGGAGGGAATTGAATGATCTTCTTGGCAAGATCAATTATCTTCGTCTCGTCCTCGCTCCCCAGGTTGAGAGCATCCCCGCTTCGCTCCTCATCCCCTATCTGTGACAGAAGACCGCTGACTGTATCTGTTACGTAGCAGAACGACCTCGTCTGCGACCCGTCTCCAAACACAGTCAAGGCCTCACCATTCAAAGATTGCAGAATGAACCTGGAGACCACCCTGCCATAGAACCCTTCTGCCCGGAGACGAGGACCGTAACTGTTGAAGATCCTAGCGATACTAACATCTATCCCGTACTGGTCATGGTACGCTTTACACAGCGCCTCTCCAAACCTCTTCCCCTCCTCGTAACACGATCTCGGACCAAGAGGATTCACCCTTCCCTCATACGACTCCGGAGTAGGGAACACCTCCGGGTCACCATAAGCCTCAC
>VBBT01000153.1 GCA_005881695.1 Candidatus Bathyarchaeota archaeon
GTTGCCGAATAGATCCCTCCCGTTTGGCCTACGAGCGACCCGAAGCCAATCGTATAGTCTTGCGGTAGAGAGAAGGTCAAGACTTTCTTGTGGATTACAACGACGCCCGTGGAGTTGAGTCCGAAGGCGGGGGCGATTGCCGCTCCGATCGCCGTTAGACCGAGTACTTGTGACGCGATCCCTGATGCGCTAAACGCAGGAGTTACGGGATAAATGAGCGATTCTAGACTGTTGAAAATAATCGCTGAACTCGACGTCTGAAGGAGAGAACTTGTGTACTTGCCTATCATCGCGGACTTGGCGCTCGTCAGCGCGACGAATTTGTTGACGAAGCTGGAATAGGGGTTTGAAGTGATGTTGGCACCAAAGACCGAGACGGGAAGGGTTAGAGGGTTTGAGACTAGAGTCTGGAATGATCCAGGTGCCATGCCGAAAACGGTCTGCACGTCAGAAACTATCGATAGAGTGTTGCGTTGGACTCCTTCTATTATGAGGATCACTCTGTAAGGCGCGAGGCTGTTCGCGGAGCTGGTGATGTTTATTCCCGCGGTACTGGAAAGGCTGGAAGAGTTGAAGTTGCTAACTATCAGGGTCACTCCGACATATTTGTAAATCGGGTTCGTCAGATCCCAAGGAATTATCGTCGGGTCTAGGGCATAGAAGCTGCCCGCGGCCACATCTCCCTGTGGGCTGACTGCCATACCGTTCACTTCGAAGCTTGGAGGAAACAGATTTCCAAGATTCGGGCCTGCTTTTGTTGCGGGAACGCTCCAGAGAACCGCTATTGAGAGAACGATGAGGATTGTCGGGCGGTAATTTGATGGTCGCATTCGGATTCTGGGATAGCCACATTTCTTTGGTTACTATGCTCCTTGTTACCGAAATTGTTCATCGAGGGGTTCTCTTGGAAGGGTTCATTCTTGCATGAGGTCGATCCAGTAGCTGTATCCCAAGTCAATCGAGCGTCGCGAGATTTTTCAAAACGTGTCAAGTTTCCGATGTCACCATCAGGGTTTCAGAAAGATATGTTAAATCAGCGTCCGCCGCTTGGCATTCTATCATGAGGTTTTCAACCAAAGCCATCCATGCGGGACAAGACCCGGATCCTGCCACTGGCTCGGTCACGGTTCCCGTCTATCTCACTTCAACATACATGCAACTCAGACCTGGCCGCGAGGGCAAGTACGTATATTCGCGAACGGCGAATCCCACGCGTAACGCGCTAGAAGAGAGTTTGGCAGCCCTAGAAGGTGGGAAGGTTGGCCTCGCTTTCAGTTCAGGCCTCGCCGCGACGACTACCGTCCTGATGCTCCTTCGAAAAGGAGACCACGTGATCGCCGGTGACGACATCTACGGTGGAACGTATCGATTGTTCGACCAAGTGCTTCGAAACTACGGCCTACAATTCAGCTATGTGGACCCGAGGTCACCTGACAAGGTCGAGCGGGCAGTTCGAAAGAATACTAAGCTGATCTGGATCGAGACACCCACCAACCCGTTGATGAGAGTCGTTGACATCAGGGCCATCTCGAAGATCGCAACGAAGAATCACGCGATGCTAGTCGTTGACAATACCTTTGCAAGCCCCTATCTCCAGAACCCGTTGAAGCTTGGCGCCGATATCTCTGTCCACAGCACAACCAAATATCTCGGCGGCCACAGCGATCTAATTGGCGGCGCCGCGATCGCAACGGACACTGATGTCGGCAAACGTCTCAAGTTTCTACAAAACGCCGTCGGGGCTGTTCCCGGACCCTTAGACTGCTGGCTCGTATTGCGAGGAATCAAGACATTGGCTGTGCGGATGGATCGTCACAATTCCAACGCAAAACAGATCAGCGAGTTTCTCCAGAAGGAGCCCAAGGTGGAACACGTCTATTATCCTGGCCTCCCAGACCATCCGCAACGAGACATCGTCAAGCGCCAGATGCGGGGCTACGGAGGAATGCTCAGCTTCGAACTCAAAGGAGGATTTGGAGACTGCGAAAAACTCTTGACCAAACTTCGGGTCTTCACCTTGGCAGAAAGTCTAGGAGGAGTCGAATCTCTCATCGAGCATCCAGCTAGCATGACCCATGCCAGCATCCCGCGTCAGAGAAGAATGGAGCAGGGAATCAAGGACACGCTCATACGTATGAGCGTGGGAATCGAAGACGTTGAAGATCTACTTGAGGACCTTCAAACGGGATTCAAAAATCTCTAACCGGGTAGGGGTTCCGAATGAACGGCCAACGACTCCTCAGTAGGATCCACGTTTCATTATATCGTCTCTCTAGGGGAAGAATAGGAGGCAGGTTATGGAACGCACCAGTCCTCCTCTTGACGACGGTCGGACGTAAAACAGGCAAAAAGAGGACAACACCCGTTCTCTATCTTAGAGATGGCGAGCGAATCATCATAGTTGCCTCCAACGGAGGCAGAGACAATGAACCCTCATGGTGGACAAATCTCAGACACGACCCCCATGCGGACGTTCAGATAAGGAGCGAAAAGGGGAAGATGATTGCAAGGAAGGCAGCAGAGGAAGAAAAGGGCGATTACTGGCCGCTTCTCACCAAGATGTACCCGGCATACAACGACTACCAGCGCAGGACCAGGCGGGAAATTCCCGTCGTGATCTTGACGGACGAGAGTCGCTGAAAGTTAAGAAGCAGGTTCAAAACTTCGAATTTCGATGACCGTCAGTACAGTTGTTCTATGCGTTCCGGCTCTTCGCAGCTAGTTGCATAGCTACCTGTTTCATGATTCTCGCACCGACAGTTGCCCCGGCAGCTTTGGTCTTGTTCATGAGAGGGTTCTCAGGGACCCTTGCATACATCATCATGTACGGCGCCATCGCTAGCACAATCTTGCTCTCAGCCTTCCGAACATG
>VBBT01000154.1 GCA_005881695.1 Candidatus Bathyarchaeota archaeon
GCAGCGGAGAGAGGAGCCAAAGTCAGGGTCGCCGCGCCGATAAACCAGATCAATCAAAGCGTAGCGAGAGAGCTGGGTGAGGTCGTAGAAGTCAGAAACTCCGCGGGCCCGATGGTGAAGTTCCTCACCGCCGACTCTGCAGAGATTATTTTCACAGAAGACATCCCAGACGATACAAACGTAGCGACGGGACAGGACGTAGCCACTTGGACAAATGATCCGTTGCTCGTGAAAGCACACGAAAAAATGTTCGAACAACTCTGGCCGTCACAACCGCAGCAGAAAGAAGTTGTGAAAGCAAAAGCGCGCTGATCAAAGTCAAAACCCATCAGAGTCCGATAACTAAACGGCATAACACAAGACCAAATCCACTGATCAGCATCGGATGACTGTCGAGAGATATCCGGTTATCTCTCTGGATTGTTACACGCGAGTCTCCATGTAACTGTTCGACAATTTTCGAAGTTACATGATGCCTATGTTGGATGCGGCCTTGGGTGTAGTCAGTGGCTTGTGGGCGATATCCACGCCACGACCCCAGAGCTAAGAGAGCAAATGAGTCGATTGAACAGATCGAAGGATACCTTACGCGACCGAATACTGCACGTGCTCTCTGGCGCACCAATACCGATGGACGTCGAGAATGTACGGATCAAGTCAGGGCTCAAAAACTGGGAAAGCACCAAGGCACTGCTCCTCGAGCTCGTAGTGGAGGGCGTCATCAGCGGCCAGAAGACGACAAAGTCCTGGGTCTTCTGGGTAGACCACACAGACACCAGGCTGAGCATAGCAGGAAGAGACCACGCATGAACAGCGCCCCTAGAAACCTCCGCTACAGAACAACGGTACCAGCGAGCCAATCAAGCGCGCCTTCTCGCGTAGCCTCGGCTTCGGTTCAATCTGGGGAACCGGTTGGAGCGAGCCCACAGGGAAACTAAAGGAGTGAAAAAAATGAAAAAAATAACAGGGAACAAGAAAGGCATTGATACTATACTCGCAGCATTGCTCATGGTCGTCATCGTCGTCGTCGCCGCAGTCATGGTCTACGCTTGGTCAACAGGACTTCTCGGAACTTTGCTCGTGAAGCCCAATACCGGGGAAGGCCCTCTTTCTCCGGATAATTTCGCATTCTCGAACTCGACAAGTACCACTATCACCATAAGGAACGCCGGAACCAGTAATGTCACGCTTGTTGCGTACTACGTCACCGACAGCAACGGCAATCAGTGGTCGAAGATTTCATGGACAGGACCTACGATAGCACCTAATAAAGCAACGAACACGATTTTCGGAATCGGCGCATCCTGCTCTACCTGCGCGTACCAAGGCGTTGCAAGCGGTTTCGCTAGCTTCTCGAGCGGCTATTCCTACACGGTCAAGGTTGTGACAGCGAAGAACAATCCCTTCACGTTCACGGTCACGAAGAGCTAGGCGACAATCAATGAATACTCAAAGATATGTTAAGGACAAGAAAGGCATCAACACCATACTCGCATCTCTACTCATGGTTGTCATCGTCGTCGTTGCAGCAGTCATGGTCTACGCTTGGTCAACAGGACTTCTCGGAACTTTGCTCGTGAAGCCCAATACCGGGGAAGGCCCTCTTTCTCCGGACAGTTCTGTGTTCTCGAACCAATCGAATGTTACAATCTACATTAGGAACTCGGGCAGTTCCAACGTTACTTTAGCGGCATACTATGTAACCGATTCATCGAGCAACACATGGCAGCTACTGAATTGGGCTGGACCAACCATAGCCCCCAACAAGGCCGTGGCCACGAACATAGCCATTGGCAACAGCTTATGCTCCTCGTGTCAATATACAGGTACGCCAAATGCTTTCGCTAGCTTCCAGAGCGGCTACTCGTACACGGTCAAAGTCGTCACCGTAAAGAACAATCCATTCACTTTCACGGTAACCAAGGGCTGAGTGCACAATGCTGGCGTGTCTGGATGCCTGGTTTGAACTTCCCCGTTTTTGAAAGCCGATCTCTATCGGTAACACTGGAAACTTCGGATAGGAAAGGAACGCGGCTACGATGACGCGGGCCAATTCTAGTGCGAAGAAGCGCTAGCCATGGAACATCTTTCTACGATCAGCATCGATCTAACTCGGTCAGTTATAGCTGCCTCTGCATTATCTAGATCTCGATCACGTCTTCAGTTTGCGTTTCTGGCAGCGAGTTTCGATCGAACTGGATCCCTCACGCCTGTCGTGGGGTCACGTAGAGTTCTCCGACCAAGTTCGGAAGTTGTGCTTGCCGATGAAACTCGATGATGTATGCTGGGCTGCCCATCGAGCGATGAGCCCAAACGACATGGTCACATACAATGATGAAATCGACCTGGCATTCTTTTCGTTTGCGATTCACGCAGTCTAACAGAATCTACGATCATGAGCGAGCTAGTTCCTTCCGGCTCAGGTTGCGAAAATCCTCTACCGAACCAGGACTTTGATTTTGTCACTGGTCATCTTGAACTCGTGGGATTCTCCTACAGAATTAATGGACAAGTCTTCGGTGAGACACTTTTTCTTCGCAACAGTCAGGGGTACTCGATCCTCCCATTACATCCTGGGGTCTATCCTTCAGTCAGACGTGAGTTGTGGATCTGGTACCAAGGATACCGAAGAAGAGAAACAGTGGGGCTTTATCGTCAGAACCCTTTGACATGTTTGGCTTGAACTTCCAAGGCGTCAAGCGAGCCTCAATAGAGATTGGAAGCACTGGAGATAGGATGATACAATGAGTCTAGTAAAATGGGCAAAGAGTCGTATTGAAAAGAACCGCAGGTCAAGGCGGGGCATTAGTACGATCATGGCCAACTT
>VBBT01000165.1 GCA_005881695.1 Candidatus Bathyarchaeota archaeon
AAACAGGCTCCGAAAATACACAAGAAGAGGCGCGATCATGAACGGTGCGTCCAGGATCTGCAATTGGCTCCGCCGAACCTTCACTTGGTATGTCTCCGGCAAAATCGTGCTTGCCTTCATAGTGATAGCCGTGTCAGCCGCATCCATTGTTGTCACCCCGACCACCTACCAAGCCGAGGTTGGCGGCGAGTTGAACGTCACAAACCGTCTTGTTGCTGTCGACAAGGGTTTTTCCATCGCTAGTTCCGGTGCGGCCGCTGCAGGGACATCTTGCAGTAGCCCAACCTCATTTGGAGTTGGCACCGTTGCAAACAACGCGATTACAGCCCAGCACATTGTCTACGATGTTGCAGTAAACGAAACTCTCACCGTGACCATTAACACTTGCTATAAAGCAACCTTTGTCGTAACTCCAAACGGCGGATCCGCGACAACATATGGTCCTGTCTACATGAACAGCACAGTTTCGATTCTCACAACGTTTCGAATAGATTGTAAGTTCGACATAGGATCAAGCCTTCTCCCATCCTCACCGTATTCGTTCCAGCTGACTATTCAGTGAACTCTACATCGGTTCTGAGTTATCCTCAGAAGGTTCCCTGAAAGTTTCCAGCCCGTTCATTCACGGATCTTCGCAAGTTTAGCTGAAAGGGCAGGTGAGTCGATGTATCCGGTCTTCTCGGTTTTCAGCCAAAGCTTTCGTCCGAGAACGAGGACAGAGATTAGGCCCACGAAGTTTGCGATTGAGAGTAGGGTCGCATATGGGTAGGTTGCCAGAATCAGAGTGAGATATGATACTACGCCCGTTTTCGCCTGGGCGACGACGACTGTTAGAAGTGTTCCGAAGTAGAAGATGTTCAATGCTCCCATCACAACTAGAAGAGGTACGAGTTCCGCAATTGGTATACCGATATGGCCTATGCCTAGCGCTAGAAGGGCCCAGCCTACGAAGGCGAGAATTGCCATTATGGGGCTCATCATTAGCACCTCCATATCAAATGCCTTCAAAGGGGACATGGACCTCCACGCGTCCCAGTGCTTCAAGCCTGTCTGAATGTTTCCTCCGCTCCACCTGATGCGTTGCTTCAGCAAGCTCTTGACCTTCGCTGGCATTTCTTGCCAGCTCTCCACCGGAGCCAGCTTCGTTGGAATGCCTGCTCGCGCGAACCTAACCGCCAATTCTGCATCTTCGACGATGGAGTTTGGGTCCCAGAGTCCCACCTTCTCCAGGGCAGTTCGTCGGAAGAAAGTGTTCGAGCCCGAAAAGGCTACGAACAGCTTCAGCGCATACTTCCCATCATTAGCCAACCTGTACAGAAATGTCTCGTACGCCGCCAGCCTCGCTACAATGCTCTCCTGGAGGTTAAGAGTACGATGGTAGCCGTGCACGGCTCCAACCTTCGGGTCGTTGAAATAACGCAGTGCTTTGGTAATGGCTAATGGTTCTGGAATATCATCGGCGTCGAACGTGGCAACGACCTCTCCAGTCGACTTGTTGAATCCAAAGTTCAACGCGTCTCCCTTTCCAATGCTTGCATTTCTGTGGAAGACTTTGATCCATGGATGATTACGGGCGAAATTATTGCAGATTTCAAGGGTCCGGTCCTTGGATCCGTCTTCAACAACAACTACCTCAAGATTTTCCCTGGGATAGTCCAGCTTGGTAAGCGCATTAAGTAATCGCCCAACAACCTTCTCCTCGTTCTTCACAGGTACGAGGATCGAGACATTTGGTGGATCCCAGTCTTCTCCGGGTTCTTCCGCGGCAAACCCATGTTTCTTGTACCGCCATACCCCTACCATGATTATTGGCGTAGCGTAGGCAAAGTAAGCGAGAAAGATTATTGTTAGTGCGAGAACGAATCCGTCAGCAAAATTCATTGTGCGCGCCTTAAACTCGTCTTAAGGTTCCAGATTGAAAGGCTATTTAGCATCTTAGAACGCGCTCGACTAGACGATGCTTGAGTCTCTAAAACTACTCTGGCACAGGAGTTTTGCCACGCTTGACGATCTAGTCGACAAGTATTCGCCGTTGATTCTGGGCGGGTTGCTGGCGCTAACGACTTTCCAAAAGCTCACATTGATTCTTCACACAAACGGCGGCGGAGATCTCTTAGGCGCTGACATTCCGAAAAGCATGATGCTGATGGCTGGGCAGAATCCTTACTCGTCCAACCCTTGGGCGTCTCCGTACCCGCCCTTTCTACTCGCAATGGTAGGAAGTATCATCAGGGTAACATCAGGCAGCGTAATGCTCACGCCAGCTACAATCGGTCTGATTTCCCGAAACGTTCGGGTTGCGGGTCTCTTCGCGGACGCCATTGTTGCGGTCTTGGTTTTCCTCGCTTTACGAACGAGAGGGGTTTCTGGTCTCTCCGCCCTTGTCCCGCCTGCCATTTTTCTCGCTCTTCCTTCGATAAGTCTCTCTCCCTACTACTGGTTCAATGGGGACGTTTTTGGATATCCGATTCTCGCAGGGTCCGTTCTCGCGTTGATTGTAGGGCGCTACTTTGTGGGCTCTGTATTACTTGCTACCGCGACGATTTTCAAGATTCACCCAATTCTAGCGATTCCCTTGGTACTCGTTTGGTTGGTTAGGAGGAGTGGATTCCTGAAATCGTTTCCAACTGTCATTACAACAGGATCGATTCTTGTGATCGGCTTGTTGGTGCCAGCCATCTTGCCCGGCTACTTTGAATCTGTTTTAGGCTTCAATTTGTCCTCTGGGTTTGGAGGTGGAACATCGAGTTTTACGATGATGAACTTATTCTACGCAATATTTCCGTCCCTCTTTCATCTCTCCCTGCCTACAATTGTCGAGAATCAGGTTTGGTTGGCTGCAACGACATCACTTTTTGTGGCCGCGTTAGGTATTGTGTGGTCTAGAG
>VBBT01000166.1 GCA_005881695.1 Candidatus Bathyarchaeota archaeon
AAGGTCGATTTGAAGGAGGGAGCACGAGCGGAGATTGACAAGCTCGTTGGGAACCGGCCTGCCCTGCGGGATACCCTTGGATGGATGTTTCAGACTATCGTTCCGTTGGACGTGCATCTATGGCAGATCGAGAGAGTGACTGTTGAACCTGCGGGAAAAGTGAATATCACGATTCCACATCGCAGGGACATTCACATTCCGCTCGAGCCTCTTGAGGCCGAGAGGTTGGTGGAGAAGATGAACGAGCTTATTCCCATAGAAAAGGAACGTAGGGTCGAGAGGGAGCTGGCTGAGCAGGTGGCGGAGAAGGAGCGGGAACGACAGAAGGCGGACACGCTGAAGTATCGTCCCATGCGCTGACATCAAGCTTCTATCACCCTCTTGGGCAAATAGATCCGCTGTATCTCGAGCCTTCGTGTCAGATGCTGGCGCGGCGTCTTCGAAATATCTTGTCCCTCATTGTCTCACGGAAAGCTGAGAAGACAACAATCTTCTTGCGCTGCGCGATCACCTCCACAGCCGCCAGAATCAGGAACACGATTCCCACGACCAATCTGATCTCAACGAACGCCGTTGAAATTACCCACAAGACGAAGAGGATGGTTGCATTCGAGACATTGTACTCAAGATCGATGAGCGCGGCACAAGCGTAGAGCGATTGAGCCATCGTCAAGAAGATCTCGACATCATGCTGACTGGTTGGGATCGTTCCCGTCACGCTGCCTGAGCTAATCACGAATACTATTGGTATCAGTGCCACCAGAGCAGTCAATTCGTTGACGGATGAAGACATGAAGTTGAGAAGAGCGGTGGGAGCTAATCGTATTGTCCGCGCCCAGTTGAAGGCCGAGACTTTCTCCGGAAATTCTGAAAGCACAGGTGCTATCCACTGGATGGAGAAGAACACGGCCCCAGAGCCAAGAAAGGGGACGAGGAAGGAAACGGCGATGCTTCTAATGGATTCGACGAAGGCGTCAGTGACAAAGACGAAGGTCAGCGCTGCAAAGACGAATAGCCCGACTATGGCTGTAAGTCTACGTGCAACCGACTTCACCTCCATTAGAGCGCGAGGTGGCCCTTCGAGAACTTCCTCCGGCCCATCCTTCTCAGTTGGCAGCCGGAACAGGAGCCACATGTATCCCACAAAGGTAACGCCAAGAATCAACGAATCGAGAAGGGACAATTCGCCCCGTAAGATGACGAATAGGTAGTATAGCGACGAACCTAGCATGAATACGACCTCGACGCTTTGCTCTTTCCGCAGGGCTATGCTGGTAGGACCCGCTCGTCCATTCCGTCTTTTCTGAACCATAACTGTGAACATTATCAGAGGCCATCCGAGTCCAGTCAGCAGCCTGTTGGCTCCTGTGAAGTTCGCAATCACGTTTGGAATCCAGCAGTCGACAGTGCAATTCAAGGGGTCTTTACCTGCTTTCCATGCGATGGTCCCCTCGACGAAATACTCTGGAATAGTTTGGACGATTGCGACGATTGCTAGGGCTAGTCCTTTGCTTATCGAGAACTCGGAGGCCTCTGCCGCCCATGCGATGAGGAGAGAGGCGGCGATGACCGCGCCGAAGGTGAAGAAGGCGACTGTGTAGGTGGATTGGCGAAACAGTAGGACTACTAGGATGGAGATGGTGGCCCAGGCGATGAGAAGCGAGTATTCGGCCAGAATCTTGCGCTGCACTAGCCAATCATCCCGAAACCAAACGTGGCGGCCTCGTCCATTGGGCGATCTAGGATCCGACGGTCAGGACTCGGTAGAATACTCTTCCTCTACGCTTCGACCCTGCTCTCGAATAGAGCTAGAACGGGCTGAGGCCGGAGTGATGGTCCTCTTTCTTTTCTGCATGATCCATGGATATGGCGTAGGAAAGGACTAGGTAGGGGTCGAATGATGGGTTCTGGATCTCGACGCAGTATGAGTCGCGTACGCTGACCCATTTCTTGTGAATCTGAGCTATTTGAGCGCCGTCTGGCGATTGAACTTTGTAATCGTGTTCTAGTACGTTTCCGTGGACCTTGGCGATCTCTTGTCCTGACGCGTTTTCCATCCACCACTGGGACCCAATTAGTTGGAGGATTTTCTTCTTGATCACTGCCTGCAGCTGGTTTTGGGAGTTGTAGATCTCGAATGTGGGCCGGATGGCGATGACCTTTCCGTGGATTTCTCCTAGGCGTGTGCCGTCTGTTGCTTCGTACCAGAATTTTGGCCCGAAGCTTACGAGCTGTTGTTTGACGTATGCGAGTAGGTTTCCGCTCGTATCCTTGATACCGAAGGTGTCTCGAATCGCGAGTATTTTCTGGTCGATGATGTATTGTGTTCCTCTGAAGGGTGTATTCCAACCCCGGGTTGGGCCGATGGTCTGTGGGCTTGTAGCTTGGAGGCTTGCGG
>VBBT01000032.1 GCA_005881695.1 Candidatus Bathyarchaeota archaeon
AGGACCGCTGTCATGAGAATGTAGCCCATCAATACCCAGAGGGCTTCGAACGCTGACGCGTTCAGCTTCCGCGTAATTGTGGGAAGGGCGATGAGGACGATGTTCCCATCAAGCTGGGACATGAACGCGCCGATAGTTGTGTTCGTCAGTACAGTGTACTTGTATTGCATCTCACAGCACCGCTTTTCCAGCTAACTGAAACGGCCCGCTATGAGAAATCCCGTATAAGGCCTATTTCCAAAGCTTGCGCGAGTTGTAAGAAAAGCGACGACATGCCCCCTTTCTCGTGACTGAAACGATTTATCTCGGTGGCGATTCGCCCCTCTTGTTGTCTATGGGTCTAAGGGAGCTTCTCATACCCCGGGAGAAAATCTTCTTCCAGCTTCTCGAGGAAGAGTCGAAGAATGTCCTGGCGGGGGCCATAGCTTTCAGTGAGCTGATCCAGAACTTCGACCATTTGGCCGACAAAAGGAACAAGATGAAAGACATAGAGCACCACGGAGACGAAATTGTTCACTCCATTTACGACCGTCTCGTAAAGACATTCATCACTCCCATCGATAGAGAAGACATTAGCAAGCTCGCATCTCTCTACGACGATGTCTTGGACTACATCTACGCCGCTGTCAACCGTCTCTTTCTCTACGAGGTCGAATCACCAACAGAGCCGATGAGACGGTTCGCCGAATTGGTCTTGAAATCTGTCCGGGAAATCGACTTCGCCTTCGCCAGCATTCAAAAAATCAAGGCCTCCGAGATTGAGACCCGATGCAACGAGGTCGACACCTTGGAGAACGAGGCGGATGTTGTTCTGAACGAGTCAGTTGCCGCCCTATTCAAGACAACCGATGCGATCTCAATTATCAAATTCAAGGAGATCTACGAGTTGATGGAGACGATCACTGACAAGTGTGAGGATGTTGTCCAAGTGATCAGGGACATCATCCTAGAGTACTCCTAGCAAAAGGATCCTCCGAATGTCCACGACAGTCCCGTTTGAGATAGTTGTCCTAGTGGTTGTTGTTGCGCTGGGGTTTGATTTCATGAACGGATTTCATGACGCGGCAAATTCAGTTGCTACCGTAGTTTCGACAAGGGTTCTTACTCCTCGCGTGGCTGTGCTCTGGGCTGCTTTCTTCAATTTCGTGGCAGCCTTCGTCTTCGGGGTCAATGTAGCTTCTACCATCGGAAAGGGAACCATCGACCCGGCTATAGTTACCGCGTGGCTACTCCTGGCTGTTCTCACCGGTGCTATTTCTTGGGACATCATCACATGGTGGTTTGGCCTACCAACTAGTTCGTCCCACGCCCTTGTCGGCGGACTCATCGGAGCTGGTGTGGTGAAAGGAGGGTGGGGAGTAGTCCAGACAGCCGGCGTCACCAAGATAGCCTACTTCATCGTGTTGTCTCCTGTGATCGGCTTTTTCCTCGCCATAGGCCTAGTCCTGCTAACAGTCCGAATTGCTATGCGTTATTCTCGCTCCACATCAGATCACGCGTTCCGACGTCTTCAACTCGTTTCCGCGGCCCTCTACAGTCTAGGTCACGGGACGAATGACGCCCAGAAGACGATGGGGATCATAGCTGCGCTTCTCTTCGCTCAGGGCTTGTTGGGTGCAACGTTCTATGTCCCGTTCTACGTCATACTTTTGGCAGGAACTGCCATGGGGCTTGGAACCTACCTCGGAGGATGGAGGATAGTTCGCACAATGGGCATGAAGATCACAAAGCTGCACCCCTTCGGAGGGTTCAGCGCCGAGACCGCGGCCGCGTCAACGCTCTTCGCCACTGCATCTCTCGGAATCCCTGTCAGCACCACTCACACCATAGCTGGGGCGATCATGGGAGTAGGTTCGACTCGCAGACTCTCTGCCGTAAGATGGGGAGTGGCCCGCAGAATAGTCTACGCGTGGGTCCTCACGATTCCCGCCGCGGCGGCGATAGCAGGCCTGTCATACTATTTTCTGAGACTCGCAGGCCTCAGCTAAGCAAAATCGTGGTGTTTGTCGGTACAGGCTGCCTGATACTATGCCTCATGGCCAGCTTTTTTCTGGCTAATCAAAACGGTGCGCTGTCAGAATCCCGCATAAGGACTAGTAGCTCGAGAGTTCTCCGGAGAGTGGAATATTTTACCCACGCGTGAATCTTCGGGAGTTAGCTCTTTACCTACAACATCGTAAGTTGCTTCAGAGGATCGGTGTCCCGATGGAGGACTATGACGTTGTAATAGTAGGCGCAGGAGTAGGAGGTCTAGCCTTGGGCTGCGCCCTTGTATCCAACGGGCGAAGAGCTTGCATCTTGGAGGCAAGGCCGAGAGTTACACCGTCGAAGAGAGGGTTGACGCTTCAACCGAACGGCTTGGAAACACTGCAACAGCTGGGTGTTCTGAACCAAGTGGTTAGAATTGGAGCAAAGACTACCCGTGTAAGCTGGTATGAAGTTCGAAAAGGGCCTCTCGCAACACTTGACTACTCTATTCTTGACCATCCGTTCAACTATCTCTTGACGGTCGTACCAAGTGAGCTAGAGCTAGTTCTGAGAGAAGCATTTTCTAGAAGAGGCGGAGTAATCTACGATTCTACCTTCTTTCGGGAAACGTTACGGACCCGATTTGGACGGGTCATAAAGGCAGAGAGAAACGGTTCTCCAGTCGAGTTCTCCGCGAAAATTGTTGTCGGGGCCGACGGAGAGAATTCCGGTGTTAGGCGGGCACTCCAGATACCCGCGCGCATCAAAAAATATCCTGATGACTTCCTCTTTATGCTAGCGCGACCTATGCCCTCGCTTCGCCTCGAAGCAAGGCAATACGGTGCTCGGGGGAAGTTAGTGGGTTTCTTCCCCACGCGAAGCGCAACGTACATCTTCTATTACATCCCCGGCACAAGGCTTCAACAATTAAGATCCCGAGGACTACAATCATTCTTGGGCGAACTTGTTAATATCGAACCAGAAGTCGCCGACTCCTTAGTTGGTCTTCGGTCTTGGGAGGACATAGCCCATGTCTCCCCTCGAAGAGTTGACGTGAATAGTTGGGTTGCGGACCGGGCCGCATTGCTCGGAGATGCTGTCCACGCCCTTGACCCGTCATGGGCCCAGGGTGCGAACATGGCCTTACAGGATGCTGTGGCTCTGTCAAATACGATCGAGAGATGCTTCGCGTTGGATGATTTCAGTACGAATGCCCTCAAAGGCTACGAGAGGATAAGGCGGAAGCAGGCCGAGTTTGCGCAAATAAGCGCAGAACGAACTGCACAGCTCACCACCACAGAGAACCGTTTCTATTACTGGCTTGGGAAACGGATTCTGAAAAGAACAGGTAGGAACAGGGAGCTGATGCGCGTCGCCCTTCGAGCCTCTTGTGGCCTCATAGACCATTTCAGCGTTCAGGAAAGGATACGGTTTCTAATTTAGACTGCAACGCATTGAAAGCGACCCCAAAGAGCCCTGTCAGGGGCCATCGTCTTCCAGGTCCGCTAGATTGAAATAACGGTTTACAATGGTAAACCATGAAGGTCGTCTTATGACAGAGGTAACTGTTGCGACTAAGATAGGTTCCGAGGAATTGAAGCGCATAGATGCTCTAGTTCGGCGGCGAGGCCTGCTCAACCGTAGCGACCTTGTCAGGGAGGCCATCAGGCTCTATCTTAGCCTATCAAGTCTTGAGACTGAGGCTCGGCTCAGGATGCTTCGTCTCATCAATGAGAGCGTAGGAGTCTCTGGGAAGACCGCGGCGCAGCTGGTCGAAGAGGCTCGAAGAGAGGAAGACGCCTGAGACTCTACTTAGAGCCCAGTATACTGGTCAAGCTCTTCAAAGCCGAGACTGGCAGCGATCAGATGATCCGACTAGTCAGCATTCTTGACCGGAATCCAAAATGGTATGGCACCTCATCGAGATGGAGTCTCTTAGAGGTGGCCAGGGCTCTAAGAAAGGACCATAAGACAAAAGAGATAACCGAACTAGACCTCCGAGAGCTTCGCAGCCACAAAATCAGCTTCCTCCCGGTGTCAGACAAGATCTGTACAGAGGCAGAAAAGGTCATAGCTTCAACCAACACCTTCGCCGCGGATGCCGTTCACGTCTGCACATACCGGGATACAGCTCAACGCTCACGACTCGACGGATTTCTATGCGACGACATACACTACGAGCGATTCAAGGACCAAGTTCCCGTAAAGACAATCAAGGACTTGGAACTCTAAGTCCCAGCTAGAATAATTCTGGGTGACAGTAGGGCTGCTCAAAGCCCTGAAGAAAGGACGTTTTTCAGCGACTCGAATCGCAAACCAACCGCTATTTCCGACATAATCATCTCTAGATTTGGCCTCTAAGAGAATCTCGTATCGTTCCATCTTTCCATAACTGTTCTACTTGTGTTGCTCTGCAACCTTTGCAGACGATGGTGACCCATCCGCCTGCCGAACCAGGGTGATTGCTAACGTCGTGTTCCATGACCTTGTTGCAATTCCAACACCACATGACCTCCTTGACTATAACCAGCCGCATGCGGAGGTGTGAGTGAGTGGGAGTGATTAAGGAGGAGATGAGAGGAAATGTGAAACCAATTGTCGGGTGAACTTGCAACCATGGGAAAGGAGGGGGACGCGAAGAATAATCATAATAGTTGAACCGCACGTCATCTGGAATTTGCGAGGTGAATTTTCGGAATGGGTGTTGAAGAAAACCTGCGACTTATGCAGACATTAGACAATGCTTGGAATGGTAAAGATTGGGAAACGTTCATGAAACGTCACTCTGAGAACGTTTCAGTGTACTGGCCGGGCCAGCCCGAGCCAACGAGGGGACGTCACGCGCATCATAACGAAGCTGTTGAATTCTTCAAGGCATTTGACAATCATCTCGATAACAATCCGTACAAGATCCTCTTCGGCTACGGCGACTATACGTGTTCGGTGGCCCGATGGACAGGCAAGAACATAGGACCGTTCATGGGCCCGGATGACCGCATGATCCCTGCTACCAACAAGAAATTCGAGCTCGAGTTCTGCACTGTGGCACACTGGAAGAACAATGAGATTGTCGAGGAGAAGCTCTTCTACGACTTGGTAGGACTGCTGAACCAGCTCGGCGTAACTCTGGAAGCAAAGATCCAAGCGGAGAAAGTGCCCGCGGTCTAGGAAATCCGCCGGCTCGACTCTCCTCATCCTTCTGAGGCGGATTGATACTGGAAGGGAGGAATCTAGTCAAAAGATACTCGATAATCAAGAATGGAAATTGTTAACTACTTATCACACGGAGCCAAGAACTGTGAATTTCTGCACATGCCCAATATTCCGATAGCCAAGAAAGTCATCAAGGAATGCCTACAGGTCAAGGAAGACGAACAGGTACTAATTCAGACTTGGGACCACACACTTGACATTTCCGACTCACTAGCTCTGGAAGTAAACCAAGCGGGAGCGTCACCGTTTGTGAATCTCACCACGCAGAACTCCTTCCTGAACTATCTCACCAGTGTTCCCGAGAAATACTACGGGAAGATCCCACGGGCCTTTCTGTCACTGCTCGACAAGATTGACGCACAGGTCGTGCTCTTCGGTCCCAAAGACCCGAAGGTTCTGAAGATGGCTCCAGGGGAGCGCTTTTCCAAGGCTTTCGAGTCAGAAAAGCCGGTAATGGAGAAGTTGCGGGAGCGAAAAATCCGGACTGCATACCTTCCCGTGGGCTACATCACCTCAGAACGCGCCCTAAACTACGGTTTCGATTTGTCGAAGTGGCGCAACAACCATGACCAGGCGATGGATGTTGACATGCAGAAGATGAAGGCTCTCGGCAAGAACCTATCCTCCAAGCTTCACAATGCAAGCAAGGTTCACATCAGCCATAGCAATGGCACGAACCTAACATTCGCTATCCAAGACCGTCCTGTTCACGTTCGGGACGGGATAATTGATCAGGAGGATGTTTCCAAGGGGAACTTTAGCGAGTCTCTACCGTCCGGAAGCGTTCTGGTGGCCCCTATTGAAACAAGCGCGGAGGGGACTGTCATTTTCGATACTCCACAGGCTTTGATGGGCAAGATGCTAAAGGGTTTCACAATGAGTTTCCAAAACGGTAAGCTCGTATCCTTCGACGCAAAGGAGAATCTTGATGCGTTTGCCGGCATGTACCGTGGCGCAAGCGGCGACAAGGACCGTCTCGGCTCGTTTTCTATCGGGATCAATCCGAAGGCTCAGGTCATCGGTTTGGGGGGTGCCGACGACCTTTCTCTTGGAGGCGTGACCATCGGGATCGGGTACAACAAGGACTTTGGAGGAGAAAACGACACGACTGTCGGATACGCCCAGACCCTCAGCAAAGCCACCGTTGAGGTTGACGGAAGACCCCTACTCCAAGAAGGCAAGGTCCAAGTCTAGCGCCTATAATCCGCCACGAAAATCCCCTTTTTGTCATAGGGCCTATTACGGCTTGTCCGGTTTTTGATTGCCTGCACCTAACTGATAGTAACTATTTGTTCTGATTCAAGGCTTCAATTAGGGCCTTGGCGACTGCGTCTTCGTCGTGCCTGACCCCGTTGACGTAAAAGGTTGGGGTCCCATTGACACCGCTTCTTACCCCACCCATGAAGTCGTCCTTGATCCGTTTCTGATACACGTGTTGAGAAATCTCACGCTCCAACTTTTGACCATCCAGGCTCAGCTTCTTTGCGTAGCCGAGGGCGACGCTCGGGTCGCCGAGGGTTGCTTGGTGTTCGTAGAGAAAGTCGTGCATCGGCCAGAACTTTCCCTGAGCAGAGGCTGCCTCCGCCGTCTCAGCCGCGTTCATAGCATGCTCGTGAATATTTGTCAGTGGAAAGTTGCGAAACACGAAACGTAATTCAGAGCCGAGTTCCTTCTGGACCCTTTTCACTTCGGGATAAGCCGCGCCACAATACGGACACTGATAGTCGCCATACTCGACGAGAGTAAGAGAAGCGTTCACAGGGCCTTCTATATGGTCCCGCTCAGGAGTAACCGGAATTTCCAGCCTCGGGGCCTGATACTTTCCCGCGGTTTCCTTGCCGGTTGGTTCCAGCAGGGTCTTGCCCGTAGCGCGCTTTCGTGCAACCGTTGTTGTCCCTGACATCTTCGCGGTCAGCTCTTCTCAGTCACTTGAGCCTTGCTCAGATTCTCTAAGGCCGATAAGATGCCGTCCGCTCCTGGGTTAATTCCGTCAGGGGAGAGGTGGCTCCATCTGATTATTCCCTTGTCGTCGATCACGAAGAGCGCGCGAGCGGACTCGCCGATCTTCTCCTTGTAGGCACCATACTTTCGAGAGACAACTCCTTTCGGCTCGAAATCTGCTAGCACAGGGAAGTTGAGCTTCCGGTCTTTAACGAACGCTAGGTGGGACCAGATATTGTCAACAGAGATGGCAAGGAGTTCCGCGTTGAACTTTTTGAATTCTGGCATTACCATCGCGTACAACGATAACTGGTCGGTGCAGACAGGACTCCAATCAGCAGGGTAGAAAGCAAGAATCACAGGTTGTCCCCGGAAATCGTTAAGGGAAACTTTCTGGTCCGGCGTACTGTTAAGAGAAAAATTGGGAGCCGTCTTTCCAGGTCCCAAGACAGAATCTACCGTCTTCACAATCTTATTGGTCTTCGATGGTTTTTGCGGGCGATTTCGTGCCGCACCCTTATTCTCCAATTTCCTCATGCGATGCTTCTTGCGAGTTTGAACCAAACTGGTCTTCAACGAAGACTCTCCTCTCCCTTAGAAAGAATTGACATTGCAGAGCATTCCCTTCTCGCGCTATTTATAGACTAACTGTATTCAAATCGGTTCCAGGTCCAAGATTCGACTGAGAATTATCCGCTAGTGACCCCCTGCGGCTTCCGTGATGTGACTTGACGTTAAGGATCGATGCTGGTATAGTGCCTTGGCTTTAGGAGATCGCTCGCCACCTTCTCCCTCAACATGGCAACCTGGTCTCTCAGAGACTCGCCGAAGGCGAAGCCTGCCCTCAGAGAATATTCTTTGTAGAGTTCTGTCACCGTCATGTGTACAAGAACGCGGGCGCTGTTTCCGAAGATTCTAGTCAGGACTTCGATAACGTCATCGAACCTGGTGGAAATTTCGGTCGGTTTGATCCCGTTCCTCTCCAACAACTGGAAGATCTCCTCCCTGACGGTACGGCCAAGTAGATCTTCAACGACAGTAGTGAAACACTGGTTCATCGTCGAATGAAATGTTTCTGCTATTATCGTCCGCGTGAGATAGCCCCCTAACTGCTGTTATTTTCTTGATCGCAGGGTTAAGCGTGGTGTAACATGGGACCGATGAAAATGGGGACTGGACCGGGCAGATGGTTCCAATCGAGATTCCCGTTTGGAGATCGCTTTCTCTTCTGGAAATATATCTATTGACGCGTATACCTGCTCGTTTTTCCTCGATGTTGCGTTTGAATGATTATCGGAAGGGTGAGGGGCGTCCGTCCACATCAATCGATGCCAAAGTGTTCCGTTATGCTCAACCGCGGAGTCGGTTGTCTGGTTACACAATGCTTGTCGCAGGACAAGAACCGTCATTTGCAAGAATATCATGATGGCTGAAGATGACTCCGGCGAAGAGGAAATAGCGCTAGAGTCCCGTTCTGAGGTGGAACAGACAAGTGTTGAGAAATCTAAACATAACGACCTTCTGGAGCTTATGTCAAGATTCCTAGAATCGCCGGGAAACGTCTTGCTCATACAGGGTGCCCCGGGCACCGGGAAAACAACACTCGCCCTTGAACTCCTCAACGAGATGAAAGGAACTCGCATAGGTCCTCACACAATTTCTGCCAACAAGGTTTACGTGTCAAGCCGAGTCTCTTCTTCGAAACTGCACCGACACTTCCCCGGGGTGCATGAAGTGCTCGATTCCATGTCTGGAAAAGACGCCACGGGCGGCGGGACGCGATTAGGAGGAGATAGCCGAATAGCAGGAGCGGCGAATATTGTTGGCAGGATTCTTACGTTGAAACGGGCTAAACAGAAAGGCATCATAGTCGTGGACAGTTGGGAAGGCGCAGTAGCGAACGCGACGGAGGAACAACATAATGCAATGGAAACAGCGATTTTTCAGGACTTGGAAGAGAGCAAGCTAAGCGCGGTAATTGTGAGCGAAAGCGAAAATTCTCCCAAACTCGACTATCTCGTAGATGGCATCGTTACACTGTCACTATCCCACTTGGAAGATAGGACTGTGAGGAACATAGTTGTCAACAAGCTTCGCGGGTTCCGGCTCCACACACAGAGGGCGCTGTTTTCGCTCGATGGGGGCAAGTTCACCCTCTTACCGAGAGTTGAATTCCACTTTGACCTTGACAGATCGGTCAATCCAAAATTGCTCAGCCCCGTGCGTAATTCCGAATCCTCCTATTCGACCGGTAGCCCGGACCTTGACGCGTTGCTGGACGGTGGAGTCAGGAAAGGCTCTTCTCTTCTATTGGATGTCAACAGCACCGTCTCACCCCACTCCGTGAAACTTCTCCTCGACATCATGGCAGCGAACTTCATCAACCAGGGTGGGACAGCTTTCATCATCCCCTACAGCATATTCAGCTCGCAAAACATTGCTGAGTCTCTGAAGACCTACGTGGGAGACGCAGTGCTGAATGAAAGGGTCCGTATCGCAGAGTTCAACCAAGTTCTTCGCGATGAAAAATGGAGGGTGAAGCTCACAGGCAGGCTACAGGAAGATCTAGCCGCGTTCAATAACGCATGGAACGAACTCGGAACCATCTCATCCGCGAGGGCGCTGAAATACGATTTCGACAAGACAGTACAGCTTTATGGCGAAACCCTCGGGCTGCCGGGCATCGCCGAAATAGGAGCAGGCATTCGTGACTCAAGGGCGCTCAGCGTCGGCGTAATCTCACGACCAACCAACCTTAGGGAGGAGCTTCTGAGAGCAGTTGACTACCACTTGAAGATGCAGACGGTCAATGGGTCACTACTAATCTATGGGATCAAACCGATTACTAACGTTCACGGTGTGAAATTCGGCTTTGAACGAGGCTACCCTAGACTATCCTTGACCGAAATCGTCTAATTCCGTCTAGATGAAATCCACTGCCAAACTGAATCATGCCCCAATTCGCAACCAATCGAGCTCAGCGAGCAATAATACAGACGCCGAATTCCCGCAGATTACAATAGTAGCCAACTTATTGCAGCTTGGATCCAAAAGCAGTTCACAAACACACACGCCTCATTTGCAGGTATCCAAATGTGTTTTTTTGTAAACTGCACGCCTAAGTTCGAGATTACCCGAACTAATTCTGAGCCTCAGGGTAATCGTTGGGTAGACGGACCCATAGGTTGAAAGTGGTGCTCGAAGACGAGCTGGTTAACC
>VBBT01000170.1 GCA_005881695.1 Candidatus Bathyarchaeota archaeon
AGAAGACGGGCACGAAGCTGGCTGCGGCAGCCGTACCGACGAGAGAGGTTATGATCTGGATTAGGAAGACTCCGCTGAATAGAAGCTGAGTGACGAGAAGTATCAGGATTATCCCTACGATTCTCATGATAACTGTTATTCTGCCGCCTAGCCTGTTGAATGCGGTTGATGCGCTTGCCAATGCTGATCTTAGAATTTCGACGCTGACCGAGCCGATGGATGTAGACAGCAGAGCTATGGGGACAAGGACTAGGAATCCAGCGAGGTTCCCTGTCAGAATTCCTATCGGGAGAGAGTAGCCGAACGCGACCATAAGGAGTGGAGAGTATGTATAGCTGGTGGAAAGAGCAGAGGCTGCAACGTATTCCCCAGGTGTGATGGGCAGCCAGTTAATCGCGTCTGTGCTTTCGGCCTCCGTTGAAGCGTTCACCTCCCACAGGAGTCCCATTGTGAAGTAGAAGCCTATGAGGAAAAGAGGGATTCCTCCAAAAATGGTTACGACTAGTTGATGCGCGACCGGCCCCGTCAAGGGTGCTCCACCGGAGCTAAGGAAAACTGTTGTCTCATAACCGAAAAAAAGCCCAGCGACGAAAAGAACGATTCCTATGAGAGCGATAAGAATCGGCCGGCTGGTTATGCTTTTAGAAACGATTGAACGGCGAGTGCTGCGAAGCCGTGAAATCATTAGAACTTTGGCAAACTTGAACAGAACGGCAAGTCTCATCTAATTAGTGCCTCAACGATGTCCTCGACTCCCTTCGTTCCGGTAAGCTTCAGAAAGACATCTTCGAGACCCGATCCCGGAAGTCCCGCGTTCTCCCTCAAGTCCTTCGAGGTCCCTTCTGCCAGAATTTTCCCAGCCTGAAGGATGGTTAGCTTGTCACAAATGGCCTCCGCGATCTCAAGAATGTGCGTGCTGAATACCACTGACACACCTTCTTTGGCAAAACCGTGGATGAGTTCCTTAACCAGCCTGGCTGACTTTGGGTCTAGACCGTTGAGCGGTTCGTCCATGAGCAAGACCCGAGGCCTGTGGAGCAATGCCCCGATGATCGCGACCTTTTGCTTCATGCCTTGCGAGTAGCTGCTTATCATGTCACCTTGCTTTCCCTCAAGGTCGAGGGCGTCAACAAATCGAGCGATGCGTTCCTTTTTCTGTTCGTATGGTAGTCCTCGGACATCTGCTATGAAATCAAGATATTCGGTGGCAGTAAGAAATTCGTACAGCCGTGGGGACTCAGGAACATAGCCAACGATCTTCTTGATGTCCATTGGGCTGGCTCGGACGTCATAGCCGAGAACCTGAATTGAACCATAAGATGGCTTCGTCAAGCCCATGATTGTCTTCATCAGACTCGATTTCCCGGACCCGTTGGGTCCAAGAAGGCCTCGCACTTCACCCGTGCCTACAGATAGTGTGACATCATTGAGCGCAACCGTCGGCCCGTAGACTTTCGTCAGATGCGAGACATCAATCGCGGAGCCGGTGGTTGCCATGGGCAGTTCGTGGTGGTACTTGCTTTGAAGATGAAGTTTAGCTCACTGTTCCCTAGGTGACCAAGAAAAGAAATGGGAAGGAGAAATGGTACGAACTATCGGCCTGGAATAGGTGGACCAGAAGGCGTTGGATCCTGAGTCGGGCTTGGACCAGTCGTCCCAGCTCCACTAACCGCTATTCCGGCAACTCTTCGCTTCCTGAACAGAAAAGCGAATAGGCCTCCAACTCCTGCCGCCACAGCTACTGCCAGAAATATGGCGGTGAGTAGCCCAACGTTGCTAGCGGGAGTATAGAATGCAGTGTAGTCCGGGTCGTGAACTATCTTGTAACCCCCCCATGTCGGATAAGATATGATGTAGAGATAGTCTGAGACTGTGAAGTTAATGAGTCCTGCTTTAGCCTGCTGGATTAGTCCAGGATCTACGTTCGCTACGAATAAGGGGAGGAATCCCATGAAGCGGTTCTGGAACCAGAAGGCGTGGTTCCCGGCCCATGCATTGACATTGACCGTTCTCACGT
>VBBT01000033.1 GCA_005881695.1 Candidatus Bathyarchaeota archaeon
GTGCAAATCGAAGTGGAAATTGGGGGTGCCCGCCACTATCTCAAGAACTGTTCTGGCCCACAACGGAAGCTGGGCACGTACATCCTCACTTACTGAGTGGCCGCTTAGATCCTTCCATATGACTTGAAATGCAGGAGAATTTTGAAAGAGCGTCCGGTCGATCAGAATTCTGCGCGCTATTCGAGTCGATCGGGGGAACGCGAGGAACCCGCCGACAGAGCCCAGGGCGATTGAACTTGCACTTGCATCAAGGCTTTAGGGTCTGGACCTGACCTCACGAACGACTTTGGCCGCGAGCGATCTGATGGGGCTACATTACACCTCTGTCGTTCGGGCGAGACGGGCCCAGTCAGCCGACTTGCTGGAACCCGTGCTCGCTCTAACGCGTTTTCTTTGGGCCTTTGAGCCAGCCCCCGATTCCAAGCTCCCTAGGCCTACTACCGGCGTCAATCGTAACTAAGCCATTGTTGTGAAGTTGAAGCCGTCTCCATCTGTTGTCACTTGACATTCCGCGCAGGGTTCTTACCCTGGCGAAGTGCTCGACCTGCCCTCCCTCGTCGCTGCTTCGGAATTCGATAATGCCGTCGCAGAGCGATTCAAACTGTTTGTAGAAAGAGTCAGAAGCGATTCCCATCATCACTGAATGAAACATCGCTAGACCCCGGATCTTTGCGTAGGGAATGATCCTTGTCCTCCATATATCGACCATCAGCTTCTCATCTGTATAGTGACACATCACCGAGGTGTTATCGTCAATGTGCAACCACCGTTTCTCGTCCTCAGCTACTCCCTCTCTGATCATGGAGACTACTTTGCTACTCCAATGATTTAGATCGAAGGACTGGTGCTCGTAGGCCTCCCGTCCTTTCGACCGCATACCTTCGGGGGTTTCGGGGTGCGCCAACCCGGTCATCACGTCGTAGGTGTCCAATATTCTGAGGTGGTCTTTCTGCTCCAATTCTCTCACGTGCAATCCGAGTCTTGTTAGGGATTCTCTAACTTCGTGAGGCGGATGCATGTAGGTGTGGTACTCTGTGCGAGCCCCGTTTCGCAACGCGCTGGCGGCTATTGTGAGCGACGTTTCGTACCACGGAGAATCTGGACCGAACTCTACGAGATAACTAGCTCCGAATCTGATTCCATTGGGAACAAGGTCCTCAAGGATTGCCAGCGCCAGCGTCCGTTCCATGGTCAGGGGTTCACGCACGGTGCGTGTTCCGTTTCTCTAACACTTATGGTTAAAGCTGAACTAGATACCGGTGATGTAGTCAGCCCCACGAGAATCAAGTAATGACAGGCGAAGCTTGAGTAACCATTGGCAAAACCCAATCTGTTGATTACCACTGATGTCGTTGACCCGGCTAGCGTTCGGGCGCTCTCTAAATACGCAAGGGTTTTCAGCTCTACTGCCCTTGACGAGGCTTCGCTAAGCCAACTCTTACCGTCGATAGACATCCTTCTCGTGTTCTTCTGGCCCAGCTTCTTGACCCCTGAAAACTTGCCGAGGATGAGTAATCTGCGACTCATTCAGAGCATCCTCGCCGGTGTCAACCACATCCCCTTCGCCCAGCTCGACAAGAAAGTCGTTGTTTGCAGCAATGCGGGCGCCTATTCGGATGAGGTTGCCGAGTACGCCTGGTCTCTCCTACTAACGGCCGCCAAGCGAATTGTTGACTTTCACAACGCAGTCAAGACTGATCAATGGACATTGAGACGAACATTAGGCGGGAAAGAAGTAACCATTCTGGAACAAAAGGCGCTTGGCATCCTTGGATACGGCGGCATAGGGTCCGCTGTTGCACGAATGGGTAAAGGGTTCGGGGTGAACATCCATGCGTTTTCGAGAAAACCAATTCGAGAGAAAGGCGTGAGATCGTCTCAGGGGAACAAAGGATTATCGAAAGTCCTTGCCCAGAGCGATGCAGTCATTATCTCGCTTCCATTGACAAAGTTCACCAACAAAATCATTGACGCTGACAAACTTGCCACGATGAAGAAAGACGCGATACTTGTGAACATAGCGCGTGGAGAACTAGTGGACGAAACCGCGCTCTACGACCATCTGAGAACGAACCCAGACTTTCGATACGCCACTGACGTTTGGTGGTATCGAGAAGGAAAAGAGTCCCTCAAGACCGTCAGTCCTTTCTTCGAATTGTCAAACTTCATCGGGACCCCTCACGTGTCAGGTCCATCAGGTTTAGCCACCGGAAAGCCAGCCAAGTTTGCTGTCGCTAATGTTATGCGGTTTCTTAGGGGTCTTAGACCAAAGAATATCGTAGACCCGGCGGAATACCTTGTCACGGACAGGCAAGAATACTAGATTCATCATCATCCGGTAATCGTCTTGGCGAGCAGATCCAATGAAACATTACCGCCCGATATGACTAACACGATTTTCTCACCGAGCTTCTCTAGATCCTTGTTGGCAAGTAGAACAGCGGCGGGCGCCGCTCCAGAGGGCTCGGGAAAAATGTGTGCTTCGCGAACCAATAGTTTCATTGCTGCAAGAATCTCGTCGTCTGAAACGTTGTAGACTCCGTCGACGTACTTCCTGCAAGCCTCAAGGGTCAGTTCTCCTACCGCCGATGGAATGAGTCCGTCCGCGATCGATTTCGGCGAATCGAATGTGACGATCTTCCCGGCTTTGAGCGCTGCTTGGAGTTTCGGCGCTCCCTGCGGTTCGACCCCGTAGACTTTCGTTTCTGGTTTGAGCGATTTGATCGCGGTGGATATACCGGAGATGAGACCTCCCCCACCTACCGGAACTATTACCGAGTCGAAGTCGTCCAGTTGATTTGCTATCTCTAGCCCGCAGGTTCCTTGCCCTGCGATTATGTCAGGGTCGTTGAATGGATGGACGAGTGTCGCTCCGGTCTTGCTGACTATTTCATTAGCTTTCGCATCACGATCAGTCGTATATTTTCCGTACTTGATCGCTTCAGCACCATACTCGATTATAGTGCTGACTTTCTCTTGAACCGCCGTCTCTGGTAGTATGACGGTGCATTTCTTTCCAAGAAGTCGAGAACTGTAAGCTACTGCCATGCCATGATTCCCGGAAGAGACTGCGACGATGTTCTTGGATGACAATTGTGAGATCTTGTTGTAGGCGCCTCGAATCTTGAAAACCCGTATAGGCTGGAAGCATTCGAGCTTCAAGTAGACCCTGCGATCGAATCTCTTCGAGAGTGACGGCGACTCCACGAGCGGGGTCTTGGTTGCTACTCCTTCGATCCGCTTACTGGCGGCGACAATATCGTCGAGCGCAGGCAAATGGCCCTGATTCATGTATCCGACGAGCATCCGGTTTCCCCAGCTTGAGGTTTAAGGTGCACGACATGGTAAGAATCGCCCATTATCAGCCCTGATCTTGAAAATGAGAGGGGGTCCCTAGACTTCCCTCCAAACGTTCGGGATCCCCCCGACGAAATCCCATCATCCATTATCCGACCCAAGCCCGGAACGCGCCCTGAATCATGAGACTCGCCCATAACACGTGCCAGACAGCAAGTGACCTCTCCAGGAGGGGGGTCTTAGCGAACGCGTCTCGCGACGCAAGAGTGGTCGAGGGAACACTCTGATTCGCGAAATCGCCTATTATCAGCCCTGATCTCGAATCTGGGAACCCGTCCGATCGTTCGCCGAGAATCGTTCGAGAATCAGCGAAAAACCGGCAAGTTTCGCCTTGCCATATAAGCTGGTATTGTGCCCTGTTCAGCCGGACTCGCCTATTATCAGTGCCAGAAGGCGAGTGTCCTGACCAGAAAAGTGGGGTATTGTTCAAGCATTTTACATCGTATGACCGGGAGCTCCCAGCCCTCCTCAAAGGCAGTACGTATCGTCGATAATGATTAAAGGACTGACCCCGAAACCCTTCTTCTAGGAAGCGCCAAGTCGCCCGAGCTGGCCAACCACATTTTCACGAATGTGGTCGGCGGATGGAAGCGCCTTTGATAATCGCCCTTTCGAAAGGAGAGGTGCGAGCAGCTCCACCATTTTTCCCCCGCACTTCGGACATTTGGGCCCGGTTGCGGCTCCACCGGTTACCTCCTCTATCAGACAGTCGTCGCATCTCCAGACCATTTTCCTGCCGCCCAACTTCCCTCTCTTCGCCACAGGTTTCCCGTCAGCCTCCACAATGTCTAAGGCGAAGTCGATGCTAGGCGCGTTACTTACGGAGGTTCCAACCCCGAACCCGTCCGCTCCTGCGAGAGATAGGTCAGCGACAGATTCATCGTTCAGTCCCCCCGAGACGAAAATCTTCACGTGGTTGTATCCTCTCGAGTCCAGCTCCCATCTTACCTCGCGAATAATCTCGGCAAAATTCCCACGCCTAGAGCTAGGCGTATCCAGCCGGACCCCGTAGAGATCTTTACCAAGCGCTTCAGCGGCCATGATAGATTCCGTCTTCTCGTCATAGTAAGTGTCGACCAGAGCGATTCTCGGCACCTTTTTCGGCATGTGTTTGTTGAAGCTCTTCCAAGCTTTGACCTGGTCTCCCATCGCGATTATCAGCGAGTGAGGCATCGTCCCCGCCGGATCTTTTCCGAGAAGCCTCGCGCCGACGATGCTTGATACCTCGTCGAAGCCGCCGATGTAGCAGGAGCGGTCGATCATAGGGGCGAGAGCTGGATGGGCTCTGCGTATCCCGAAGGAGAGCAGAGTTTTCTTGCCGGCCGCTCGTCTCACGCGTGCCGCCATGGTTGTTATCCCGGACGCCTGGCAGAGAAATCCGAGTAGTGGCGTCTCGTAGAGACAGAAATCCAAGTATCGGCCCTCGAGCACCATAACCGGCTCTCTAACGCCTTCCAGATCACTTGAATGAAACAGAGTTCCCTCCGGAAAGGAGTGAACATCGAGCGGTACCCCTTCTATGAGATGAGCCGCTTCCTCGACTCCAGCAAGAATGCCCCACTCCCAGCTTCTTGGAAGAGAGCCGGTCGTTACCTCCGCAGTTACTCTAAGATCAGAGAGCCCTTCTTTCTCCAGTATCTCTTTTGTCCGTGTGAAGTAGACGTCCGTTGTTTCTCCGTTCTTGATCTCTTCGTCACTTGCTACTTGGAATCTTCTCAAGTCAAGCCGTGTCGCGGTCCCCTTTGACCGAATTATAATCTTAGGGTAACAAGCCCTTCAAGCTATTTCCCACTAGAACATCTGACAAGTTATAACTAGGCTTAACGACCCTCGATAGCAGAGGGAGTTAGACGTGAGATCACTGGAAGAGCTCGCCAAGAGTGCTCGCGAACTGAAAGAACGCGGCATGTCCACGTACGAGATAGCAGACGAGTTGAAGGTTCAAGCCGACACTGTTGTCTGGTTATTGCTTCACGGCAAGGAAGGAGTCAAGACAAAAGAAGCCTACGATGTCTATGTTAACTGGAACCCGATAGGATCCAGCGTTCGACGCCTAACCCTAGTCGGCCGAGCGATGGCAGACATGGTCCGCGAAGCAACAGAAGCGGGACTAATGGAAGAACCGGAGGTTGTTGCGGGAATCGAGAGCGGTGGCATGGCCCTAGGACTCATCGTCGCAAGATCGTTGAACAAACCCATCGCCTCCGTGCGACCCCAGAGACTTGGCGAAAAGAAAGTCGCTGGCGCAGTAAACCCGAGCTTCGCAAGAGTCGAAGGCAAGAAGGTATTGATCGTCGACACAATACTCCGGATGGGAGAAACGATCAGGGCCGCTATCGAGACACTTACAGGAGTAAAAGCGAAGGCTGTCGGAGTAGTCGTGCTCGCGAACAAGAGCGGAAAAGAGAGTATCGAAGGAGTTCCCCTACGATCCCTAGTCGAGCTTTTGCCCGTGGCAAAACAGTGAGAAGCCAACGACCAAATGGAATCGAAAGATGGAAGAGGATCTCACCTGCCTCAAAAGCGTGCAATTATATCCTACGGATGCGGCCGGTATAACGGAAGCGTAGAGAAATGCCAACCAAGTTCATGCAGTCCCTGGACCCACAAGTCTACGCAGAACTCCGGAAGATCGCGAAGGACAGAGGCATAACCATGCAAGAGCTAATCAGAGCCGTAATCGTCCCCGATTGGATGAGAAAGGATGGAAGCACCGGTTCCGGCCGATTTCCAAGGAGATCTCGAACGGCACGCAACGCATCCAAGAGAGCTAGAACCAGGATTACTGTCTAGCCAATCAAAGCCCAGGCAACGCTTATTTCTCGGCTGACGCAAGACTCCGAGTTGAAGAGTCAACGTTGTCTGCTCAAGATCGAGCCCCCACCTATGCAATCTCACTACTCGCAGGAATATTGACATTCATCGGTGGACTGGCCAAGGCATCTACCGCTGGGATTATCAAATACACTGCTTCCGGAGCGACCTTCAACAATCTCGTGGGGAATAGTGTCCGGTCGACCAATTTCGGTTTTGCGCTAGCGAGCGCGCGAATCTCCGCAGTCATTTTGATCCTCTCTGGAATCCTGGTCTTGGTTAGTGCAGTAGTGATGAGTTTTCGGTCTCATCAATACCCCGCATGGGGAACTGTCATTCTAGTATTATCGGTGGTCGGGCTCTTCGCAGGCGGCAACTTCCTGACAGGAGTCGGTTCGGTCCTTGGAATAATAGGCGGGCTTTTGGCGATTACATACAGAACAGCCCTACGTTCCGTGCCTGCGTGATTCCCCCGACCTCAAATTTTCAGCCCGGTTCCCCGAACGAGGCTTTGGCTAGAGCCGTAGTCTTATCTTCAGCTTGTGATCAACCAGTCTTTAGGACACATTGAGCCCAGAAGCGAAGTTGACCTATGTTACGTTGCTCGCTGACCCGAGCATTCATCCGAAATATGAATCGGCATTGAAACAGGTTGAAGCCAATTTTGGAAAGCATCATCCGATGATCATCAACGGTGGAAAAGTCCTCGCGGGAGAGGGAGAATTCGATGTCAGAAGCCCTCTTGACACCAAGATCCTTCTAGGCTATTTCCAGAAAGGAACAGCCCAATACGCGCGGAAAGCCATCGGCGCGGCCAAGGACGCGTTCGAAGAATGGAGCAGGATGCCCTGGACGGAGAGAGTCAGGATCATCCGGAAAGCCGCCGACCTGATGGAGGAGGACCGATTCCAGCTTGCAGCGCTAATCACCTACGAGGTCGGCAAGAACCGATACGAGGCTGTCGCAGAAGCAAGCGAGGCAATTGACATGCTCGACTACTACGCTGATCTGATGGAGCAGAATGATGGATATGTGAAGCCTATGAAGCCAGGCGCACCGGGCGAAACCTCGAAGAGCGTTCTCCGCCCCTACGGAGTATGGGCAGTCATATCACCGTTCAACTTTCCGCTCGCCCTGGCCGCAGGCATGGTGGCATCCGCACTCGTCACTGGCAATACGGTTGTGTTTCATCCCACAAGCGCCGCACCTTTGTCGGGGCTAAAGCTGTACGAGACACTCATCAATGCTGGAGTACCACCTGGAGCGCTGAGCTATGTGACTGGTCCGGGCGAGTCGTTCGGCGAGGAAGTCACAGGGAACCTTGATGTCGCAGGCATAGCCTTCACCGGCTCGAAAGACGTGGGCATGAAGCTCTACCGCGACTTCGTTAACAAGCAACCCTATCCGAAACCGTTCATCGCTGAAATGGGCAGCAAAAACCCCGCCCTCATCACCTCAAAGGCCGACCTGGATAAAGCGGCAGAGGGAGTAGTCAGAGGAGCGTTCGGATACAGCGGCCAAAAATGCAGCGCCACATCACGCGTCTACGTAGAGAGAGGTATCAAGAACGACTTCCTCAAGATCCTCAAAGACAAGGTAGACCACCTCAAAGTCGGGGACCCCCGAGACAAGGACGCCTTCGTCGGACCTGTTATTAACGAAAAATCGGTGAAGAAATACCAACGCTATCTCGAACTCGCAAAGAAGGACGGCGGCAAGATCGTTGCCGGAGGCGGCCTGCCTGAAGACAAGAAACTGTCCAAAGGCTACTATGTCAAACCAACAGTCGTCGCAGGCCTACCCTCGAACGACCGTCTCTTGAAAGAGGAACTGTTCCTGCCTTTCATTGTCGTCGACGAAGTCAAGAATTTGGACGAAGCGCTGAAGAAGGCAAACGATACCGACTTCGGATTGACAGCAGGGATCTTTAGCAACGACCAGAGCGAGGTTGACAGCTTCTTCAAGAACATCGATTTCGGCGTCGCTTATGCGAACAGAAAAGGCGGCGCAACAACAGGCGCCTGGCCAGGCTCTCAATCGTTCGGCGGCTGGAAGGGAAGTGGAGCGACAGGCAAAGGAGTCGGTGGACCCTACTATCTGCTAGAGTTCATGCACGAACAAGCCCAGACAATCGTCAAAGACGCCTAAACAGCCAATCGATCTATCTCGTTAAGGAACATCTCTTCTTTTCCTACTGGAAACACGCCCGAGGCCGCAACGGAGTGTCCGTCGCCGAAACCACCCACCTTCGAGCAGGACTCAGGAAGGATCTTCGAGAGCGAGGGTTTCGTTCCCTTCTCAATAAGGCTCGTAAGGATCTGAGGAGCTCTTCCTGAGACCTTGATCATAGATGAAGGTAATTTTCCCCAGCCCGGAATGTCTGCTGGAACATTCATCATTCCGATCAAATACTTGACTGGATTCACGCCTCGCTGGTAGCGAAGGTATGAGCAGAAGCTTCCGACAACTTTCCCTCCCATTCCCTTGTAATTGTCGTGGGCGTGAAACCACTGAACGTTCTTCTTCTGGGAAAGACCATCTTTTTTTATCGTCACGAGCATTTCTCGGTTGGCCGCTTTTCGCTCTTCCTCGAACTCTTTGGCCGCATCCATCGTTTGGTCGGCGAAACCTGTGGTGCATGCTTCGATTCCCATCTCTGGGCCCTTTCTGTAGTATCCTACTGAGCCGAGAACGTTGAGAAGGCTGGAGGCTCGAGCTCTGCCAAGATTCACGCCCTTAGCCGCGATTTTCAAGTCACTCCCACCAGAATCTCGAACAAGTCCCAGGTCTTTGGCGTCTTTCATTGCGATCAAGTTGAGCCCTTGCGTCTCCCCGGGAAGTTCCAGGGACCCTATTGTCGCCAGATGGGCGTAGTTCGACAGTTTGGGATCGACCGTTTTGCAAAACAGATAGGCTACGGTTGCGGATGAGGCGTCTTTCTCGCCTGAAAAACCGTAGAGTTCAGGATTGAGATTGTAAAGCAATGGATCTTGCGCGGAAATGGTGTCGTGGTGATCCAGCACGAGGATCAGTCCTTTAGCGCTGTTCGCTTTGATCAACCAGTCAACGTGTCCCGAGCCTAAATCGACGTAAGCTATGATACGAGGATGACCTGACTCAAGGTCTTTGATAACTTCCGGGAAGAGCTTGTCCAGACAGATTAGCCTCGTGTTGAGCCCAAGACTTGACAGTGCTAGTTTCGTAAGTGCTGCTGAAGTTAGCCCATCTGCTTCATCGTGATGGAGAACAACTGCTTCTCGTATCCCAGACTCTCGAACGGCCGATGCTGCAGAACCTAATTTGTCCTGGAAACCGCGAAGACCTTCCACAGCTTGTCGTCTCAGTTCTTGGCGAATTGAGCTATGAAATAGCCTGTCTCGTGAGTGTCGGGGTTGAACCTCTGGGTAAGATGAGTGTGATCAAATCCGTGTTCACCAAGTACTGGGAACTGTTCTTCCAAGGTCAACCCTAGTTCTGTTTCCGCAAACCATACGACATCTTCGCATTCCTCTTTAGTAATCGTGCAGACGCTGTACACAATTGTTCCCTCCTTCTTCGTGATGCGAGAAGCTGTCGCTAGAAACTGTTTTTGATAGGCTGCTAAGTTCTCGACATTCTCGACCGTAGTCTCGATCCCGAGCTTCGGGAGTATTCCGAGTCCTGTGCAAGGCGGGTCCACTAACACTCTGTCGGCTTTGATGTTGTAGTCGAGCTGGACGTATCGAGAGTCATGCGATATTAGCTGGTAGTTTGCGCAACCCATCCTCTGCATGAGTTCCCTCGCCTTCTCGATTTTTCGTATGTTGCGGTCAAAACCGATGACCCGAGCCTGATTTCGAGTTAGCTGGCTGATATGACTCGTCTTGCCGCCCGGCGCGCAGTTGAGGTCGACAATAGTCTCTCCCGGTTTCGGATCCAGAATGTGACTCGTCAAAATCGCGGGTAATGACTGGAGGTGGATCTGTCCATTGGAATACCAAGGGGTTTCCATAATGCTGGGCAAACCCGTTCTGCTGCTCTTGATCTCCACTGCGACCCCTTGTCGGTATGTGAGGACGCTTGTCTCGCTCTGGTGGGAGACTCCGGAGCCTACGGCA
>VBBT01000034.1 GCA_005881695.1 Candidatus Bathyarchaeota archaeon
GGAAAACTCGGGTGTCTACTCCTCCAGATGCCGCCCAAGTACAAGTACGATCTGAACCACCTGGAGAGTTTCCTCTCTGTCCTTCCCCATGGCTTCAAGTACGCAATTGAATTCCGGCACAAATCGTGGCTACAAGACTCGACGTGGCCTATACTCTCCAAGTACAACGTGGCATATACTATAGTGGACGAGCCTCTCCTCCCCCCTGAAGTACACGTAACAGCGGATTTCGCGTACATCCGCTGGCACGGTCACGGACAACGACCCTGGTACGACTACCACTACACGGAAAAGGAACTGGAATCATGGGTGCCTAAGGTCAAGGAGATCGAGCCCTCTGTCAAAGCCATCTACGGCTACTTCAACAACCATTTTCACGGCTACGCGGTAGAAAACGCGCTCAAAATTCTCCAGATGCTTGGAAAACTTTCTCCAGCTCAACGGGAAGCCCTCAACAGAGCTAAGGCTCACCTAGAGAAAGGGAAGGGGCCTGAGGGGCTGGGAGAATGGGTCAGAGGAGGAGACGACCGGCCAAAAATTATTGACCTCCTCAGCTCTTTGATGGGAGAATCCAGGCTGGCCCGGGCATTAGCTATCCCGGACGAGGATGTGAGCATCAAGATTGCTACGAGTGAAGAAGTTGTTGCAAAGATACGTGACTACAACTTGACCATGGAGTCTGGCCCGAAAACAATCACTCATGATTGCGGAGATTGGGAAAGGTCAATCGAGACCCGGCAACTCTGTAAGCATGTAGGCAAGGTCCTACTGTCACTGCCCGAGAAAATCGCCTTGGGATGGGTCACTCAGATTCACGAAGACACTGACGCATGGCGCTTTCAAAAGCCCATGGGAAAAGTCATCACTACCTAGGGCGGTACTCGGCCGATTTCTGCAGGAAGGTTCTTCTTTGATGACCATTCGTGCCAAGATCCTACATAGTTTCTAGCCCGACGGTACCCCATTGATCTGAGCGCGTAGAACGCAGCCGCCGCGCGAGCCCCACGATGACAATAAACCGCTATGTCGGACCTCGGGCTGAGGCCCATCGATCGAAGTCGTTTGCCGATTGGTTGACGACTCTGGAATCTTGCTTTTCCGTTGAGAAAGTTGGTCCATTCAAACCATGCTGCTCCAGGTACTCGACCCGGACGCGAGCAACACTCCCGTTTTTCTGACCCTTCGTATTCCCCCTGAGTTCTAACATCCAACACCAATCCGTTATGGGACTTTGATAGAGACCTAACATAGCCTGCTGTAGCCAAAACAGAACCGTTTGGATGAACCTTGAACCCGGCTGGGACACCAACTCTCCGCCTCTTCTCGACGGGATACCCGGAATTCTGCCACGCCCTAAACCCGCCTTCAAGCATCGATGGACTCTTCATCCCAGCGTACTCAAGCATCCAAGCAACTCGTGCAGCCCTCATACCGAACCCCGACTCGTATACGACAGCTCTTTCGTCGCCTCTGAGGCCGAGCCGTCCGAGTTTGGATTCGAGGTCTCTGTGAAAAGCATTCAGATTCTTGTCGTCGGTTCCTGGGACGAAATAGTGGAAGAGGTCAGCATTTCTCGCTCCGGGAATATGGGTCCTAGAGTAGGCGGTTCTGGAGCGAGCATCGAGGACAACGATGTTCTTGGAATATAGGTGTTGTTTCAGCCAGCTCGCGTTGACTGTGGCTTTCAGAGCCCTCAGATTTCCTTTGGTCTACTCCGGCTTGAGAATCTGCACCGGGCAGGTGGCCAGCTGCTTGAACTTCACAGCGTCGCTCTCCGAGCCGACAATCGTTCCGTAGTGCATGGGTATGGCAAGCTTGGGTTTGATCGTTCTTGTGGCCTCGGCTGCTTCTTCTGGCGTCATTACGTAGGTTCCGCTGACAGGTAAAAGAGCTATGTCGGCTTTGAACCCTTTCATCTCTGGAATCGGATCAGTGTCCCCGGCGTGGTATATTCGAACCCCTTTAACGGATACTATGAAGCCTACTTTTCCGTCCTCTTTGGGATGAAATGGTTTCCCGGGTTCACGGAACTTGTTCAAGTTGTAAGCAGGAACCGCTTCGAGGGTAATGTCCCCCAACGCTAACTTGTCGCCAGGCTTAACAGCTTTGACCTCTTTTACCTTCATGCTCGAAAGTTCTTTCTTGCAAGCGGGAATCGTCACAATGGTCGTCTGATCCGAAGAAACCCTCTTGATGTCGTCGAGCGAAAGATGGTCGAAATGCTCATGACTGATCAAGAGGACATCCGCCTTATCTGGAATCGGGCGTATCTTGAAGGGATCTATGATGATGGTCTTCCCGTTCTTGATTCTGAAGGAGTCGTGCCCAAGCCAACTGATCTTAACTCCTTGATACTCAAACAATCGGTCTCACCAGTTTCCGAATCTTAGCCTACACGATAATTAAGCCTTCCAGAGAAACGGTCTTCGAGAATACCCATAAATCAGCGGATAACCGATCTTATGGAATATACGATGTACGACGTAATCATCTTGGGGTCGGGATCAGCCGGCTACACTGCCGCCGTTTACTCATGCAGGGCCGGAAGAAAGACCCTCCTCGTCGCCGGCTCGATCCCAGGCGGCCAGTTGATGCTTACCTCTGACGTGGAGAATTTTCCCGGGTTCCCCGAGGCAATAATTGGACCAGAACTTATGGAACGACTTAGAAAGCAGGCGGAGCGGTTCGGTCCAGAAATTATCTATGATGACGCTTCCAAGGTGAACTTCAAGTCCAAACCTTTCGAGGTCACGGTCGGAAAACGGATTCTTCAAGGAAAAACGATCATTATAAGCACAGGTGCCAACGCGAAATGGCTGGGAATACCTTCAGAAACCAAGCTTAGAGGACACGGGGTCTCAAGCTGCGCGACCTGTGATGGCTACTTCTTCAAAGAGAAGGAAGTGGTTGTGGTTGGTGGAGGGGACACGGCCATGGAAGAGGCCACATTTCTCGCGAATATCACGAGAAAGGTGACGGTCGTCCACCGAAGGGATAGGTTACGAGCCAGTCAAATAATGCAAGAGCGTTCCCTAAAGAATCCGAAGATAAACTTCGTCTGGGATTCTGTCGTGGAAGAAATACTGGGAGACAGCAACGTTACGGGAATTAGGAGTAAGAACCTCAAGACTGGAAAGGAACAGCTTCTCAAAACGGACGGCGTGTTTGTGGCGATCGGCTACGAACCGAACACTTCGATATTCAAGGGACAAATCGATCTGGACCCCAAAGGCTACATTATCACCCGTAATGAAACCGAAACGAATGTAGCGGGAATATTCGCGGCTGGAGACGTGAGAGATTTCAGATATCGACAGGCTGTCACCGCCGCGGCTGACGGCTGCAAAGCAGCGATGGATGCTGACAGGTTCATCAGCGAACATTACAAAAGCTGAGACCTAGATTCTTGAAATGTCCAAAGTGTGACCTGCAGCTCGACTTCGTCGGGCGATACATCGTGCAAGAAGACTTTGAAGCGGGGGCCCCGGCTCAGATCCGAGACATGGAGGTCTGGCAGTGCGACATGTGCAAGACTTACTACGAAACCAGCAGGAGCGGACAGCCAATCCCGATACGCTTCATGCAGAGCCTGTTCAAAAGGCTCGAGTAGAGATTGATACGAGATCTATCGTACCAGTCCTTGACGCTTGCTGTCTTGTCCTTCATCGTTCTTGGTTTGTCTAGGCGCTCGTCGATTCTAAGAATCGAGGAAATTCGTTTTGCACCCATTGACCGCAAGGCCGAGTGTGAAACCTCGACCGCCTTCAGTATTGTATGAACGTCTTGGGCTTCGAGGATCGTCGCCATCGGAGTGACTTGGTACTCAAGCCCCTCAATTTTCGATATATCCTGCAGCGCCCGCTTAACGTATCGGCTAACGCTTGTTCCCGTACCAATGGGATGGATGCTGAACTCGGCAATGGAAACGATTCGTCTCTTCTTCAGAACGCGCACCATCAGGGTGCGGTCGCACTGTGGCTTGTTAATTCTTGCTCTAACTTACTAGCCGATTTTGCCGGTCCGGCGCCTTCTGGCGCAATCCATGAGACTGCTCGTATTTCTCGGTCTTGTCAATGTCTAGTTCCATAAGCTGGACAGTTGCCTTTTTTATGATGCCGAAAATTTCCTCTAGCTCGGGTCGCTCAAAATCTTTCAGAGAAAGATTCCCGATCCATTGCATCCAGCCCTGCATGCTTTTCGCGAGGGTCGAGCAGCACAAGCCGATACCGTAGACGATGTCTAGGCGGTCTTGAGGATCAAGGTCCGAGATACGTTTGACCCGGTTCCTCGCTTCTTCTACCCAAGACTTGGGTTCGTCAGACATTTCCATAAATTTCTCACTTGTTTCTCGTGAATCACTTGTCATGCAGAAGTTTCACGGCCTGACTCGGCTCTCAGCTGCTTGTCCATGATTCACGTGGCCTCTCCACATGAGTAAATATTAACGTTGCTTGCTACGAAAGTAGCACATAACGAGTAACAGACAAGTGGATAATGCATAGTCCTAGCCTTTTAGACTAGTCTAACTCCTAAGCCTATCTGGCCCGAGCTGGAGCAGGTAGAAAGCTATGCCCAGAAATGCTCCTGAGAAATCCTTTAGTGGTTGTAATGTCTCCGCAAACCCCTGTCGGCTATGGAGCCGAATCGACTTCGCTTCCTAATCTCGGCCTTGTTTGTCCTCTCGCTAGCCGGATACAATTTCCTCACGTACACCTCCACAACGTCCGAGCAATCCACATTCAACCTTGAACCAGGATTGACCGCCAACCTCGTTACGACCAGGACCTCTTCGGATGTGATCTCTGGCCAATTCCAAGAAAACTCAGGAAGCCCGGTAAGTTTCTATATTCTGAGCAGTGCCCAGTTTGCTGCTTTTCAAGCGCAGACCTCATTTAACTACCTTTACGGCATTGTGAATGTTGTGTCCGGAAGTTTCTCTTACACCTTCCCTCTGCAAGACACGTACGAGATCGTCTTCAGGCATGGCACTGGCCTCATCAACAGCTACGAAACTGTAACTTTTCAAAGATCCTATCAGACTCACAATTCCTCCCATTTGCAACTTGGATTAGTATTCCTTGTATTCGGGGCCGCGAGTCTCGTTGTCGCCTTCCGTCCAGAAAAACCCAAGAAAGTTGAGACACTTCCCGGTGGCGAATCACCAACGCCAACTCCGCTGGTTGGCGGTCCGACCCCCTCTAGTTTCCTAAAGGCTTGTCCCAAGTGTGGGACCGAGAACCCACTTGCGGCTGAGAAATGTCGTGCATGCGACGCGAAAATATAGGAAGAATTCTAGAGGATAGCTGCATCAAATCATTCGCATGATACGAGGCAATCTGGAGGCGCGTTGCCGCACAACATCTTAACGTTATCTGCAACAGACCCCGCAAAATGACGGTAACAATAATTCTAGGTCAACAATCCACACAATCCGATTCGTTAGGGCCATCCTCGGATCAGTTCGGTAGTTCTGAAAGAATCGAATTGACCGGTTTGACCGAAAGAACGTATGCTGTCCATGTGAGCAGACCTCCAACAGCCCCCGAAAGGGCTAGCACGAATTGAAGGGGCAATAGTATCCCTAGAAAAGTCCTCAGGACGAATGAAAGGACTAAGGGGAGAGACATTATCGCCATCTCCACGATGCCCAGTAGGGCGCCAATGATCGAGCCAACAATTGTGACAAATCTTGGCCTTGGGCCGTCTGAGAAATCTGGGAACCTTGACCCTATAGCGATCCCAAGGCTAGCCTCGGCCAGTATTACGATGAGCCCGAGGCCTATGAACCCGAGAACTACAAATATCGAAGCATGTATGAGGAGGGCCGAGACGGCTGCTCCTAGACCGAGTCCAATGCTTGAGACAAGGGATGTGAATAGGAGCTTGCTTTTCACGAGCATGCTAGCGGAGACCGGAAGCGCGCTGATGTTCCATAGCCTTCTTCCTTCTTGACCAATCGAGGTCATTCCGAGAAATAGTGCGCCCAATCCTATTCCAAACAGAAAAGGGATGACAAGGAAAATCGGATCAATCTGGGCGGGCCCCGATGTTGCCGATGGGGCCGGGGAGAAAATTGCGGGGAAGGATATCATGATGGGCATGATAATCGGGATGGCCATTAGTCTGATCACTTCTTTTCTTCGGGTTGCCGACCGAATTTCTCTCTTGAGCATTGCAATCGAGGGAGAGCTCAGACCAAGGTAGCCGAGCCTGCTCGGGCCCGATACGGAGCCAGCTCCAGCGAAGTGAATAGATGCCGGGGTTACCGCCCAATACTTGGCTCTGAAAGAGAGCGCAGTGTATGAAAGTAGTAGAAACAATGCTACGCTCAGCGCTAGAAATCCAGCGCCGCTCAGAAAATCAGATTGAAGCACTTTGGTTATGGCCAGCGTAGGCCAGAAGACGGGCACGAAGCTGGCTGCGGCAGCGGTGCCGACGAGAGAGGTAATGATCTGGATTAGGAAGACTCCGCTGAATAGAAGCTGAGTAACGAGGAGTATCAGGATTATCCCTACTATTCTCATGATAACTGTTATTCTGCCGCCTAGCCTGTTGAATGCCGTTGATGCGCTTGCCAATGCTGACCTTAGAATCTCGACGCTGACCGAGCCGATGGACGTGGAAAGGAGAGCTATGGGGACAAGGACTAGAAATCCAGCGAGGTTCCCTGTCAGGATTCCTATCGGGAGAGAGTAGCCGAAGGCGACCATTAGGAGTGGAGAGTACGTATAGCTGGTGGAAAGAGCTGAGGCTGCAACGTATTCGCCGGGCGTAATGGGCAGCCAGTTAATCGCGTCTGTGCTTTCCGCCTCCGTTGAAGCGTTCACCTCCCACAATAGTCCCATCGTGAAGTAGAAGCCTACGAGGAAAAGAGGGACTCCTCCAAAAATGGTGACGACTAGCTGATGCGCGACAGGCCCTGTCAACGATGCTCCACCGGAACGAAGGAAAACTGTTGTCTCATAACCGAAAAACAGTCCAGCGACGAAAAGAACGATTCCTATTAGAGCGATAAGAATCGGCCGGCTGGTTATACTCTTAGAAACAATTGAACGACGAGTGCTGCGAAGCCGCGAAATCATCAGAACTTTGGCAAACTTGAACAGAACGGCAAGTCTCATCTAATTAGTGCCTCAACGATGTCCTCGACTCCCTTCGTTCCGGTAAGCTTCAGAAAGACATCTTCGAGACCCGATCCCGGAAGTCCCGCGTTCTCCCTCAAGTCCTTCGAGGTTCCTTCTGCCAGAATTTTCCCAGCCTGAAGGATGGTTAGCTTGTCACAAATGGCCTCCGCGATCTCAAGAATGTGAGTGCTGAATATCACTGACACGCCTTCTTTGGCAAAACCGTGGATGAGTTCCTTAACGAGCCTGGCTGACTTTGGGTCTAGGCCGTTGAGCGGTTCGTCCATGAGCAAGACCCGAGGCCTGTGGAGCAATGCTCCGATGATCGCGACCTTTTGTTTCATGCCTTGCGAGTAGCTGCTTATCATGTCACCTTGCTTTCCCTCAAGGTCGAGGGCGTCAACAAATCGAGCGATGCGTTCCTTTTTCTGCTCGTACGGTAGTCCTCGGACATCTGCTATGAAATCAAGATATTCGGTGGCAGTGAGAAATTCGTACAGCCGTGGGGACTCAGGAACGTAGCCAACGATCTTCTTGATGTCCATTGGGCTGGCTCGGACGTCATAGCCGAGAACTTGGATTGAACCATAAGAGGGCTTTGTCAAGCCCATGATTGTCTTCATCAGACTCGATTTCCCGGACCCGTTGGGTCCAAGAAGGCCGCGAACTTCGCCCGTGTTCACAGATAGCGTGACATCGTTGAGTGCAACCGTCGGCCCGTAGACTTTCGTTAGATGTGATACATCTATCGCTGGACCGGAGGTTGCCATGGGTAATTCGCGGTGGTACTGGCTTTGAAGATGAAGTTTAGCTCACTGTTCCCTAGGCGACCGAGAAAAAGAGGTAAAGGTAGAAAATTGAAGCGCTATCGTCCAGGAATAGTTGGACCCGAGGGGGTCGGATCTTGAGTCGGGCTTGGACCAGTCGGCCCAACTCCACCGATTGCTATGCCAGCAGCTCTTCGCTTCCTGAACAGAAAAGCGAATAGGCCGCCGACTCCTGCCGCGACAGCGACTGCTAGGAATATGGCGGTGAGTAGTCCAACATTGTTAGCGGGAGTATAGAATGCAGTGTAGTCTGGGTCATGCACAATCTTGTAGCCGCCCCATGTTGGATATGAGATGATGTAGAGGTAGTCAGAGACGGTGAGGTCTATGAGTCCTGCTTTGGCCTCCTTGATTAGTCCAGGATCTACGTTGGCGACGAACAAGGGCAGGAATCCCATGAAGCGGTTCTGGAACCAGAAGGCGTGGTTCCCGGCCCATGCATTGACATTGACCGTTCTCACGTTTACAATATATGGAAAGGCGGTGTTCTCGGAGGAATCTGCTGTATAGTTGTAGAGTTGGTATTTCGATTTCACACCGAAGTCTGCTCTGAAGACCTTGTCGCCGTCGCTCGCGTCTGTATTCACCGCGGTATGGGTGACGTCAGTTGAGTTGCTGTTGTCGACGCTTGCGCCTGAGTCGTCTTTGTCCGAGACCGTTCCGGCAAGAATTGCCTTGTTCGCAAGAACTATCGAGAGCTTCATTTGTCTGGATTGTAGGAACTGGTAAATGTTCTGGTTACTGATCTGGTAACCGGTTAGGTTGTAAGTTCCTGCTGCATTGAGATGGATTGCTGGCGTCGGGGATAGAATGTAAAGGTCGGTCATTCTACCGACGGTATAGCTCGTGGTTAGCGTTGCCGTCTTAGACATGGGATCGATTGCAAGCGCATAGTTGAAGCTGAGTTCGGTGTACTGAGCGAACCCTCTCGGTGTAACAAGGTCAGCGGTTGGGATGAATGGATCGGGGTTGATCTTCCACCATATTGCGTTGAGGTTGGTGTATTTCAGTCCCCACGTGTAGTGTTGGCTGTCGACTTGGGTTAGGGGTGTGATTTGGCTGGTTGCGACGTAGCCCGGCAACTTGTGGCCGGTGATTGCTGTTAGGTTCACGCCGAGGCTGAAGCTGGCGTAGACTGTATCGGTTTTGTCAGGCGAGTTGGGGTAGGGGTCGGCGTTGGACTCGTTGAAGCTGACGAGGCTGATGAATGAAGAAGCTGTTATGGCGTCTTTGCCACCGACGGTCTTGAAGTGTTCGAAGAAGGTCTGGATGGGTATGGTCACGAACGTCCCGTTGTGAGTGGCGTTTACGAGACCGGCGTAGAAGAGCTGGAAGCCACCCACGTTAATGTAGTTCGTATAGATGTACGCGTGTTCAGTAGCATTTGGTTGAGGTAGATTGTTGTTGGCGGCGTATTGCCTTACGTAGTCGTACCAGTCGACAACCTTTGAGAAGCTTTGAGCCTGGAAATCTCCGTTGCTGACGGTGCTGGCGTTGGCCGCTTGGAAGGCCACCGCAGGTATCAAGAATAGGAGGCTAAGCGCGATCAGGGGTAGCGCCTTGAGTCTGGATGATAGATGTTTCATTGTCCTTCGTCCTATTACGCCAGGCTTCCGTGGAGCCGAAGATAGAACTCCTGTTACCCTTTCAATGCCCTTCTAGAAACAGATGGATGGCGTTTGGTTATCTAGTTACGTTGGGACTTTAGTTGTCCTCGGATCCGTTGTCTCCGCCGCTCCAATCATCGTCTTCGCCCCATTCATCTTCGCCGCCCCAGTCCTCGTCTTCGCCCCATTCCTCCCCCTTGGTATAGGGTAGCACTCGATCGTCTCCGAAAACTAGAGGTTAGCGCGAATTGTACCCTCTTAAAAGGCTTCCGAGAAACACGCGAAAA
>VBBT01000167.1 GCA_005881695.1 Candidatus Bathyarchaeota archaeon
ATCGGCTCACCGATCAATTGGCCAAAAGTTCTGCGTGCAATACGAGACTCAAACGGGACCGCGGAAACAGTCACAGACATCCAGATACTCAACGCCCAAACCCAGCTTGCACGAGACGAAGGAATATTCGTCGAACCAGCCAGCGCCGCCTCTATAGCAGGACTGGAGAAAATGGTGGGGGACAAGAAGATCGATAGAAATGACACTATAGTCTGCGTTACTACCGGTCACGGATTGAAAGATCCATCGATCATAGATCGGATCCCTACCTCCAGACAATTCTACAATCTTACAGGCAACAACACGGACCAATTGATCAAACAACTCTTCTGAGGCGCAAATGCAATGAGAATCATCATTACAGGATTCGGTGCCGTTGGGCAAAACCTTGCGAAAATATTGAAAGATGAAAATGAGAGATTTGTCCACTCATACGGTTTCAAACCTTCAATCGTAGCAGTCAGCGACAGCCGCGGATACTGCATTGACGAGAACGGGCTCGACCTAAACACCCTGTTGAAGACAAAGGAAGGACATGGCACAGTCGCTAGATATCCGGGCAAGGGTGAGAAAGACGCAGGAACAAACTCAATAATCAATGAGGTAGACGCAGAAGTCCTCGTCGAGGCTACACCGACCAACTTTCGTGATGGTGAGCCGGGATTATCGAATATCAAGACAGCGTTAGCAAGTGGGAAGCATGTTGTGACGACGAACAAGGGACCCTTGGCATTGGCCATGCCAGCATTGCTGGAGCTTGCACAGCATAAGGACCTCCGCTTCCGTTTCAGCGGAACTGTTGGTGCGGGAACCCCATTCCTCGACCTTGCCAAGAAATGCCTCCCAGGCGACAGTATAACCGGGGTCTGGGGAATACTAAACGGGACAACGAACTACATTCTCACAAGGATGGAGGAAGGATCGGTCAGTCTCAAGAAAGCCCTCTCAGAGGCCCAGACCAAAGGATATGCTGAGTCTGACCCCTCCAGTGATATAGAAGGCCTTGACACAGCGGCCAAAGTGGTGATCATCGCGAACTGGGTGTTGAAACGACGAGTCAGCATCAAAGACCTCGAAATAGTCGGCGTCGACAATGTCTCTCCGGAATGGCTGAGAAAAGCGAGAGCGAATGGGAAGAAAGTCAAACTCATCGGTAGACTCGACGAATACCGGGCAAGTGTCAAACCCGAGGAAATCCCTTTTGCAGACCCCGTCTGCGTTCCCGGAATCTTGAATGCTCTAAGCTACTCTACCTTGCATTCTGGGCAAGTTACACTCATAGGTCCCGGAGCGGGTGGAGAACAAACAGCCAGTGCCGTCATCCGAGACCTAGTCGACATCCGAGGAGAATACGTCGCGTAGTAAAGGAAGTAGGATTGTGAAAATAGTGATGAAGTTCGGCGGTACATCTCTCGCGGATGCCACGGCGATCAAGAATGCTGCGGGTATCGTTGAGCAATTCCACAAAGGAAATCAGATAGCTGTTGTAGCCTCCGCAATGAACGATACAACCGATCATCTCATCAAGCTTGGAGAGCTCGCGCAAAAGGGTCAGTTATGGGAAGCGAAGAATCTCTTGTCACGAATCCAAGCAGCACACTTGAACGCGGCCAAATCCTTCACCGGGACCAAAACCAATCATCTAGCCAGTAAAGAACTGCTGGGAAAAGTTAACGCTCTATTGTCCAGCCTTGAACGCTCAGTCGAAGGGATCGGCCAGTTACGAGAACTAACCCTGCGCAGCAGAGACTTTCTCTTGTCCTTTGGCGAACGATTATCGGTCCCAATACTGACCACCGCTCTCGCCCAGAGAGGGTTGAAAGCCCAAGCCTTCACAGGTGCAGATGCGGGAATCGTGACTGACAATAATTTTGGCGAAGCCAAGCCCCTTGCCGAAATAAGCACTCACCAGATACAGCAACGTCTCGGGCCGTTGTTGGAAGCCGGAGGGTTACCGGTCGTAACAGGATTCATAGCTCAAAACACCGACGGAAACATTACCACCCTCGGACGAGGGGGTTCAGACTACACAGCCTCCCTTATCGCCGCCGCCTTGAAGGCAGACGAGGTTTGGATATGGACCGATGTCGACGGATTGATGACAGCAGATCCCCATGTCGTCAAGGACGCGGTAACTCTCTCCAACGTCTCGTTCGGAGAAGCCCTAGAATTATCCTATTTCGGGGCGAAGATGATGCACCCTCGCGCTCTCCAACCCGCTGCCAGGCACAAGATCCCTGTACGGATACGGAACAGCTCGAAGCCCACCTTCGAAGGCACCCTGGTCTCAGCGGATCAATCAACGAATAATGGAAAAGTGGCCAAGGCGATCTCGATAATCAAAGATGTTGGAATTATCACCATCTCAGGAGCCAGCATGATGGGCGCACCAGGAGTAGCGGCGAAAATATTTCAGACACTCGGCATCAATGGAGTGAACGTGGTCATGATCTCTCAGGGATCATCAGAGGCCACAATATCCTGTGTGATCGCAAGGAAGGATGTGGACCGGGCTGTCAGGAGTCTACAATTATCATTGATGGGTCAGGGCCAAGTAGAAAAGGTGAGCGAAGAGAAGGATGCATGCGTTATTGCAGTTGTCGGTTCAGGAATGAAGGGTTCTCCTGGAGTCGCTGCCAGAGTATTCACAGCCGTAGCTAAAAAGAACGTAAACGTTCGAATGATCGCCCAAGGCACGTCTGAGTACAACATTTCATTCGTAGTATCGGACGTGGATGGTCCCGAGACCGTAAGAGCACTGCACGA
>VBBT01000168.1 GCA_005881695.1 Candidatus Bathyarchaeota archaeon
TCACCAGGAGTTGGGACACAGGGCGGAGAAATAGCCCGCTCTTTGAAGGCGGGGACAGACTATTTCATAATCGGAAGATCAATTACAGAAGCCCAGAACCCCGGAAAGATTGCCGAAGAATTCGCAAGAGTGTCTGTTAGTCCACACGATTAAGATTGGCCCGGCTGCCAGAGCTCACGTCGCAGGAGATCACGGACCGCTGCCCTAATGGCATCGCTTCTGCTGTGATAGATTCCGGCCTTGACTAGCTGGTCAACATCGTCTATGAGCTTTTCAGGAAGCTTAACGGTTACGAGCCTCAAAGCAACAGCAATGCCTCTCCAGCCCATAAGAGGAATAAGGGTTTCCCCAGTTTTTCCGGTAACCTATTTATCCAGCAAAACCGTAGGGAAGCATTGACGAATTATGGGCGGCGCCAAGAAGAAAAGCATGGCACAGATGGAAAGGACCCAGGACCAGACGGACAAGAAGGATGAGCCTGGATCGAAGAAGGGAAAGGCAAAGACTGTTGTGGAGAAGAGACCAAGGGGATTGCAGAGCCCCGACATCTCTGACCCCAAGTTCCTGGCTGAGGTCCAGAAGATGGGAGCGATCACACCATTCTCAATCGCGTCGCAGTTCAACCTCAGACTAAGCGTGGCCAAGGACCTGCTGGAAGACCTCGAAAAGAGAAGGCTCGTAAGGCTGGTCGGCGGAAATGCGAGAATCAGAATCTATCAGCCTGCCGCTGCCTAGACCTTTCTTATCGTTATCACTGTGCCCTCCTTCAGCTGCTTGAAGAGTTCTAGCCCAAGTGTTATGCGACCCAAAAGGTTGACAGGACTATAGGGCCTAGTTGGCCCGTAGAAGACACAAACCGCGTCACCCTGTGGCCAGTAGCCTATTGATCCTACCTCCATATTGCTGCGAGGTTTCTCTCCGGGGGCCTTCACCGTGACTTGGAAATAGATCTCCTCCCCGTACCTTACCGCCCGACCGTTGACGGGAAGATTGCGTAACAGGGCGTCGGATGTTCGAGGGGCGGCGAACCTGAAGAGCTCTCCTTGAGCCTCCCCTACTCCTTCGATCGAAAAAGCGACTTTGGGCCTGGAAACCTCTGATGCGGGTCCTTGTGACAAGACTCTCAGCTCTCCTGTGAACCAAGTTATATAGCTCGCTCACCGCGGACCGCCGACAAAGCGAGTTCAATTGAAGCGAGTGATCATAATCGGGGCAGCGGGCCGGGATTTCCACAACTTCAACATGGTCTTCCGGAACTCGCCCGACCAAGAAGTAGTCGCGTTCACAGCGGCCCAGATCCCGGGAATAGAAGGAAGAACCTACCCACCCGAGCTTGCTGGACCTAGATACCCGAATGGAATACCCATATTCGCGGAGAAAGAGCTTCCTCGTCTTATCAAAGAACTGAAAGCTGACCTAACGATACTGTCCTATAGCGACCTGTCCTACGCAGATGTGATGCACATTGGGTCCTCGGCACTCGCAGCAGGGGCGGATTTTCAGTTGCTTGGGCCGAGGAACACCATGCTTCGCTCAAGACTGCCAGTGGTCTCGGTTGGCGCAGTGCGGACTGGGGCGGGCAAGAGTACCGTCTCGAGAAAAATCTCGCTAACTCTTCGAGATGCTGGCAAGAAAGTCGTGGTAATTCGCCATCCCATGCCATACGGCGACCTCACCAAGGAAGGGGTTCAGAGGTTCGCTTCTTTCGAGGACCTGGACAAAGCGGATTGCTCGATCGAAGAGAGAGAGGAATACGAACCGCACATTGAACACGGATTCGTAGTCTACGCGGGCATAGATTATGAACAGATTCTACGATCTGCCGAGAAGGAAGCAGACATCATCCTCTGGGATGGAGGAAACAACGACATACCCTTCATACAGCCCAACGTCCACTTCGCGGTCCTAGATCCATTGCGCCCTGGAGACGAGCTCACACATTATCCAAGCGAAGTTAACGTCCGACTCGCCAATGTTGGAATTATCAACAAGGTCAATGTCGCAGAACCGAAAAACATACAACTAGTAGAATCGAATC
>VBBT01000169.1 GCA_005881695.1 Candidatus Bathyarchaeota archaeon
GGTATGGTAACCAACAGATACGTGACATGGAAGCGACCATAGCCAAAGTCGATTGCGACACTATCATGATAGCTACCCCGGCTGACATCAGGCGAATAATCAAGTTCCCGAAGCCCACCGTTAGAGTAGGCTACGAGCTGAAGGAGCAGACCAAACCAGGAATCAAGGACGTTCTCCACACCAAGGGTATAATCTAGAACTTACCATCCAGCTAAGCAATCGTCTTTCGCAGAGTCTCTGCAACGTACTCTATCTCAGTCTCCCCGAGCCTAGGATGAACAGGGAGTGAGAAGACCTGCCGCGACGCCTTCTCGGTCTCAGGCAATCGCCCCCTCCGAGCAATGTTCGAGTCCCGATACAACGGCGTGGAGTGTACGGGGGATGAATAGTAGACCCCAGCTTCGATGTTCTTGTTCCACAGCTTATCCACAATCTTGTTTCGTTTCGCGGCGTTCAC
>VBBT01000158.1 GCA_005881695.1 Candidatus Bathyarchaeota archaeon
CGAAACTTCACAGTACGCATCAACTACAAAGTATATCGTAAAGGCACACTTCGAGGTTCAAGGCGTAGTAGAAAAGCCGGACGTTGTCGGTGCCGTTTTTGGCCAGACAGAAGGACTATTCGGCCCAGACCTTGACTTAAGAGAACTACAAAAGAACGGCCGGATCGGCCGGATAGAGATCAGTCTAGAAAGCAAGAAGGACCTTACAACAGGCGCGATCGTTATCCCCTCGAGCCTCGACAAGGTCTCGACCGCAATCATAGCCGCAGCCATTGAGAGCGTGGACCGGATAGGCCCATGCGAGGCCAAGATCTCCCTGGAAAAGGTCGAGGATGTCCGGGAAGCAAAGCGCCAATCGATAATGACCAAGGCCAAGGACATTCTCAGGAAATGGGTAGTCGAATCATCACCCAGCACCGAGGAGGTCGTTAAGGACGTAGCTCAGAGCCTACGAGGAATAGACATTATCGAATACGGACCGGACAAGCTACCGGCAGGACCAGAGGTTGAAGGCGGTACTCTCGTGCTCGTCGAGGGAAGAGCCGACGTCATACTCCTCATGAAATGTGGAGTCAAGAACGTAATAGCGCTCAACGGGACCAAGGTCCCGGACACAATCATCAAGCTGACTAAGGACAAAGAGGTCACCGCCTTCCTGGACGGGGATCGAGCCGGAGACCTGATACTCAAAGAATTACAGCAAGTAGCCGACATCGATTACGTCGCTCGTGCACCCTACGGCAGAGAAGTCGAAGAACTCACACCGAAAGAAGTCCTCAGACTCCTACGGGAACGCGTCCCGATCAACCAGGCACGACCAGTAGAGCGTTCAGGAGAGCGTCAAGATTACCAGAGACAGGACAATAGAGGACCGCAACGCCCCGAGAGATCGGAGCGTCCCTACTTCGAACGACGAGGTCCACCCATGAGGGACAGAGAACGAGACCGAGAACGTGAGCCTCAACAAGGACCTCAACGAGAACCCTTCGAATTACCACCACAACCAACCGCCCCGCAGCCCATAATCACTCCCACGGAAAAAGTCCAGCTTCCAGCCCCGATAGGCGAGGCAGCAAAGGAACTCAGGGGGACATTAGAGGCTAGAGTATTCGACGAGACAGGAAAGGAAGTCGCACGGATGCCCGTCAGCGAACTGGCAGAGAAGATCCCGTCGATGGATAATGCTCACACTGTCGTCTTCGATGGTGTCGTGACCCAGCGGTTGCTAGACCTTGCCGCGAGCAAGAACATCAAGTTCCTGATAGGCGACCGCGTCTCGGATTTGGCCAAAAAGTCCGACAAGCTTGCGGTAATGACGATGGACGACATCGCCGCCTAGGAATTCCGCCATGACCACCTTGGTCCGTCTACCCCTTCTCATCTACGCAGTGAGTGGCGCTGTGGTCATACTCTATTCTGCAACCCAATTTCCTGCTCCGATCGGGGGCGCAAGCCTGGGTAGCGATGGCATAACCTACATCCAGAGGGATGTAGTCCAACAAGCGATCTACAGAATTCTCAGCTCTATCCTCGCTCTCTTTGTCGTAGGACTGGGCATGATATACTGGGCGAATCTCGGAAAGACGAAGAACTGTTGAGAAGCGCGATGGGGAGGATCCGTTAACCAAATGTTTTGCGATCACAATGGCGAACAACAGGATAATGACTATGGACCACATCGCCGCTTAGGCGGAACGAGCGAATCGTCCCTTGAAATTGGAGACAATTCCGATTACGATTAGCGATGGGCCGAGAGCCATTGCGCCAAGGTTGAAGCCGTAACCACCCCTAACGCAGGAGGAGTACGGAGGCCCGCTACAAAGCACAACGGTGAAAGCGCTTTCGAACCCAAGTATCAGTAGGACGATTCCGGCTAAGGTTATCGATATCGGTCCGAGCTTCCTGAGCAATGCTCGCGATCAAGCCAAGTCTCTAGGACAACCCTATAAAATGCCCTGATCGCTTTGTAGGTGATAGATCTGGCATGAACGTCCAGAAGAACGGCACAATAATCGGAATCGTTCAGAGCGACGACCCCGTAAAAGTCCGGGTCCAAGTCAAGTTGGACGAGGAATCTCACGAGCAACGAGTAAGGCCGTTTCCGCGATCGGACGAGGAG
>VBBT01000116.1 GCA_005881695.1 Candidatus Bathyarchaeota archaeon
GGACTTTTTGAGAGAACACACCTCCTCTACCGAAAGAAATGGATCGATCAAGAAACCTGGAATCAGTGGTCTACTTTCTTAGAAGCGGTGGCGAAACACCCATTGTTCAAAGATGTTCATCGAACGGGGGAAGGAATGTACGACAAACCTTTCATGGACTATGTTTCCAACATTCTGAACACCAAGAGCTGAGACTAGAATCGTGACCAACCTCTTCCTGATGAACCGGGAACAGCGCTCAGCTGAAGAACGGTTGCTCAGTCATCATTCTCGGGTTTTTGACGCGTAGAGCGATCAATAGTCCGATTCCGCTAATGATTGTGGAGGCGAGGAATGCGTATTGGAATCCGGTAACGACACCTGTCAATGACCCTAACTGACTTGCAGTTCCGGCGGGCGGCGGATCCGTAACAGTTGCAATGGTCAACAGTATCGCGAGTCCCAGCGGGAAGCCGACACGCTGAGAAGTACCAATTATTCCTGAGGCAAGGCCTTCTTCTCCCTGCTTCGTTCCGGCCAGTGCGGCGATATTCAGCGCGGGAAATCCGATGCTCGCTCCAAGCGACCAGACAAGCATGCCCGGCAGCACGCCGACGTAGCCACTAGTGACGGTGATCTGAGTAAGTAGAGCTGAGCCCAGAGTGATGAGTGTCATTGAGGTTACGAGGACGAGTTTCAAGCCGAAACGGTTTACGAGGCGTGATGAGCCAAAGCCTCCCACAAAGAAGAAGATCATTGCGGCCGGGACAAATTCAAGGCCTGCAACCAGGGCAGAGTAGCCGGATACTTGTTGAAGGAAGGTTGTTAGTATGAAGACTACTCCTCCAGCGGATGCGGTTAGTAACAACGCCAGGACGTTCGCGGTAAAGACCGTGCCGCGTCGCAGGAAAGCCAGTGGCATAAGCGGCGATTGTGAACGATATTCTATTGCCACAAATCCAGCCAGGACGACAACAGAAAGTCCAAGGGGCAGAATCGTCTGAACTGATACAAAGCCGTCGGTTGCTGCATTTGTCAACGCGTACACAAACAGCACAAGTCCACTCGTTACAGCCAGGGCTCCCGGTAGATCCAGGTGCTTGTCCAGTGCTCGCCCGGGGTGGTTTACCAGAAACTTCCGGGAGAGAACAGCCGCGACAATGCCGATCGGGACATTGACAAAGAGGACGGACCTCCAGCCGAATACAGCTGTGAGGACTCCTCCGGAGATGGAACCTGCAGCGAAGCCCGCTGATAGTGCTGCGACGAATATGCCTAGAGCACGGTTTCTTTCTCTTCCCTCAGGAAATGTCGTTACGAGAATCGCGAAGGCTGTGGCGGTGGAGATGGCGGCTCCAACGCCTTGAATCGCTCTGGATACAATCAGGGAGAGAAAGGATGGGGCCAATCCTCCGGTAAAAGAGGCGACTGTAAACAGGACGATTCCGAAGACGAAAAGTTTCTTTTGCCCATAGATGTCTCCTGCTCTGCCGCTGAGCAACAGGAAGCCCGCCAATGTGAGTCCGTATGCACCGATGATCCACTGGCTCTCCGCCAGCGAGACAACTAGTTCTGTCCGTATGGTTGGCAGTGCCACTTGGACAATGGAGAAGTCGATGACGTCTAGGAACCCGGCGGCGATGATCAATATCAGAATTAGTCGAGTGCGAGGCCTATTGAGAGCGGAGACTCTAGGTTTAGCGCCATTGCTCTTCTGAATTGCTACCTGTTCCAAGCCGTCTCACTCGATAAAGTGTTGAATCCTAGTTGAATCCTGCAGTGTCCGCAGAATGTGGATGCTGTTTGAAGGGTTCTAACTGTTCAGCGAAAAGTTTTCGCAGTGTCGAGAGCATCGAGCGTTTCTCAGTTAGGTTTTTCTTATTGTTGAGGAATGATTGGTAATTCTTGGCTGACTCCTGCACGACTGTCAGGTGTAATGATTCGTGAGGCTCTGAATGATCAGACATATCCGGTTATGTGCGTAGTAGACATATAAACGTATTGATGAGCGTCTATGTACGCTCTTACTTCATTCTTGGAGCAACTGCTATGGCTTCCAAGCCTAAGCGTCGCTGCAGCTCTGTTACGTAGGCGGACAAGACCTCCGCCTTCACCTGATAGAAGCAGAATTGGCCCTGTTTTTCCTTATCCAGGATCCCTGCTATGGCAAGTTCTTTCAGATGGTGGGACACGGTAGGCTGGGAAACGTTGAACATGGCGTGAACGTCTGAGCAGTTCATCCGCCTTGCGACAAGTTTCTGGAGTATCTCGCGTCGCTGGGGATCTGCTAGGGCTTTGCTGATCCGGTCGAACTCTTCAGTTGCGAGCTTCATTACCCGATCTCTAGTGCCAGCGTGCGTATTAACATGTCGATATGTATCTATGGGCTTGAGTTAGACGTCTCGTTCGATGATCCTGTCTACAAAATCATATAGATGATTATCGATATGTTTATATCAAGAACAGCCAGATCACAAAGGTATGAACAAACAAGCAATTAGCAACAAGAAAGTCATTCTGGTAAGTGAATCCGACTTCGATTCAACTGTTCTCCAATCAGAGGTTCCGGTGTTTGTCGATTTCTATGCTGACTGGTGCGGACCCTGCAACATGATAGCGCCCACGATCGAAGCCCTGTCGGAAGAGTACGCCGGCAAAGTGAAGTTCGTCAAGATTAACGTGGACAGGAACCAGCAGCTGGCAATGAAATACGATATCTTGAGCATACCGACGAGCATGTTGTTTGAGAACGGAATCGTCAAGGACAGCCTCATAGGCGCCTATCCTGCTTCGGCCTACAGGGAACGCATCGATCACGCGCTAGGAACCAGCCCCTCGGAAACAGCTACACCAATGGTGAGGCAGTAGAGTATGAGTCATACTTGTCCGATATGCGGGAGTATAAGCCCCTGCATCTACCCTGGTCCCGAGTCTAACGCTACTTTCAGATACCACGACTGCCGCTATTGCGGGTCCACCTGGAAAGAAGCAATCAGCTCCAAGTAACACAGCTCTAGCCTTACGATCTCTTTGCAGAAAAATCGCCCGTAATTAGCCCTGATCTCGAATCCAAGCCCGCGATTTCCAGAGCACGATATCACGCGCTTATCCCTAGGGGAATCCCCAGGGATCGAAACGAGCCGGACAAGCTGATAACATGCCCGTCTCCCAGAAACAAGCCCATAATCCAGCCCAGACAGAAACAGCCCCTTAGAAAAAAATTGGATCCCTAGGGCATCCCGCGCGGCATGAGTGGCCCACGCGGACCCTTGCGAAGGTGATCAGGCGGAAAGCGCCATCAATCCTGCGATCAACGTAATGAAAACAGGCAATTAGAAAAACCGCCTCTTTCGAAATCGATTTCTGGAAACGGTTATTGGAATCCGGTCTTTGAAATCGAGAGAGAGAATCGGTTATTGAAACCCGGTTCTTGGATCGGTTTCTTGAAACAACTTTTGGAATCGGTAACTGTGAATTTTAGGGGCCCCCCGGGGGCCTACTCAAGTCGCGCGCCGCGCGCCCTTCCCTAAACCAGCCCCAGCCTGCGCTTCCATCCAGCCAACCCTGGTATCAGAACCCCTTTCTCCGCCGGTCCCAAGAGCCGTCTTTCCGAGATGAGGGACGCGTGGCCCAGCCTCTGCCCTACATGGCCTTGAAAGACGCGCCAGTCCAGATCCGTCGAGCCACCACGGTAGCCCAGATCTCCAGCTCGTTCACGCGCGGCCTCGGAATCCTATTCACAACCCTGATCATAGCCACCCTTCCCACATGGGTCCCAGGCCTCCTCGCACACCAGACCACACCAGTCGCACTACTCGTCCTCGCAATCGGAACAATAATCGTCTCAAACAAAGGCAGCCGGATAAGAGAAGAGATCGCAGAACGACAGTTCCAAAAAGCCCGCAGCTCCACATTCACCACAGCCATCCTAGGGTTCATAGTTGGCGGCATCCTACCCGGCATCCTCTACATCTACCTCTACACCCGAATAGGAAACGTAATGGTCAAACAGACCCCTGACGACCCCAAAATAGTCTATCTCCTCCCCTACCCAAGCGAGGGAATATTCCTCGGCCGCTACCTCGGATGGATCGCAGCATACCTCCTCGTCCTTTACATCGGCTACACCCAGCTATCACCAGGCCTCCGAGAAGTAAGCGACTGGCTCTCACCAGTCCTAGGGGTCCACTTCAACACGATGATCGTAGCCCTATTCCTCGTCTTCACCAACCCACTAACCTACCCACCACTACTCTACCTCTGGACATTCGCAGGATTCCTCGGCGGCCTAATCGCCGGAGGAAAAATCAGACGAGGCTTCCTAGTCGGCATGACAGTATTCCTCTCAACCCTAGGAGCATTGGGACTCGCAGCCCTCGCTATCTACCAGAACGTCAGTCTCCCAGCACTCTCCAATCTTCCTCCTCCACCACCAGGCTTCTCGATCATAAGCGCCACCACAGGACCCGTAGCAGGCGACATCATCCCCATCCTCATGCAAGGATCATCCCCAACAAGCCAGATGGTCATTCAAGACATCATACTCACCATGATCAGAAACGCAGGCCTCGTCTTCGCCGTAGCCACAATATCCGGTCGAGCAGCCTCCCTATTCTGGCAAGGAGACGCCTTCATCCTCAAGACACTCTGGAGAATGATAAAGACCAACAAAACCAACGTACAACGGGACGCGAGCACAAACAGCCTACCAAAGAAGGGAATCCTACTACTCGCACTCGCAATCCTCCTACTCATCCCGAGCAATCACACCGGTCAACCGTCACCAATAATCCAGGCTCCACCAAGCGGACCCTACCAGCAAAGCCTTGCCATCGGACTAGACATGCTCGGAGCCCCCAATGCCAGCCTACGAATGACAAACCTCGACCTCTCAAGCAGAGGACTCGTTCTCGACAACAACTACGCCGGAAACAACCTCTCAATCTTCGTCATCGACAACAACTACTCGCAACCCCTCGGCGCCAGCTCGGGTCTCGGCATTCCAAGCTTCATCCTCGGACTATTCTCACAACCAGCCCTCATTACATTCTACACAGGAGACCCCGCCACAACTCGCGGAGAATCCGACAAAGTGGCAACACAGTTCTCTCAAGCCCTAGGTGTCCCCTTCACCAAAGCCTTCGCCCTTCCCTACGGGCCCGGAACAATCACGATCTACGCGCCAAACCCCGAACTCACAAACAACGACGCACTCACAAAAGTGCTCGGCCTCCTACCTAGCTCAAGCTTCTCCGCCCTCATCAAACCAGCCACCCTCCAAAACCTACACTACTTCGCTGCAATAGGCCTCGCAACAATAAGCCTCCCACCTCCACTCAACAAGAGCCCGACACAGGGCTTCAGCTTCCTCCTCAACACCCAGTTTCCACGAGAATTCTACAAGGCCGGACAACACTATCTCAGCCTGAAAACACTCTTTGGATTCCAAACTGGAATCGTGGGAGATACTAACTCAAACGCGTCTATCGTCTCCATTTCCTTTCAACGCGGAACAGTGCTCTACAGCTCGCTTGGTCTGACGCCACCCTACAACCCTCTCTACAATAACTTCACTTCAATATACGTCTACAACGCCACCGTTACACCCAGAGCAGATTTTGCGGCGAACTTCACCTATCCCTTCGCCCCAAACATAACTCTAGAGAAAACCGCGACCCCGCCAAGCGGATCCATTGGGACCAGCCACGACATCGTTGTCATGATCCAGAACTTTGACAACGTCACCGTCACCAACCTCAACGTCACAGACAACCAGGCACCATCCGAATATCAAAAGACCCTCCAGATATCGCCTAGCGGCATACAAACCGGCCAGTTCGCCAGCTTCCCTCCAGGACAAACCCAATTCCTCAGCTATACAGCAACAACGCAAAGCAGCGGCATCTACGTTCTATCACCAGCGACTGCAGACTTTGTCTGGCAAGCGCCAAATGGAACAAAGATACGATACACGGTTACCACAGACGAGCCGCTTATCTCATCATCAAGCGGACCCTGGACGCAGTTTACACGGACCTTTACCGACCTCCAGCCCTACTCCTATCTCCTCCTACTTCCCCTTCTGCTCACACCGGTCATTGAAACCCTGAAACTTGTCAGCAGACATCGAAAAAAGAACCCTGAACCCTGGGTCAATACTCCCGTGAAATCCCAAAACGCGCCACCTCCCCAACCTCCACAAGCAGGACCCGACAAACCTGCTGATATCCCGAGCCCAGCAAATCCTTGAGCCACATTCACAAGCTGTAGAACCACCATTTTTCACCTCAAATACAGCGCCATCATGTCTCTTGTTTCCCAGTCCTACCCTGGAATGGCTTCACTACCTGTGAAATCGTTCAGAGACCCCTTCGTTTCCACTGGAACCTATGGAACCTGTCAGGATTACCCATGCGGTCCAGTCACACCATACGCGAGCAATGATGCGTGAGCCTTTTCTACCTGTGAATTGCGAACTGTGAAGCCTACCGTGCTTCTCGAGGAATGAAGATGCGACCACGACGACTGAAGGTAGAATTCTACGACTCAGACGGGGTTCGACATTCCATCGCCATCGACGGTCCCGTGACAAAAGAAAAGGTGGCGAAGATATTGGACCTCGTTGAGCTGATGGCGGGAACTCCTCAAACATCGCCGACCGCTCTGGCTCTCTCCTCTAGAAAATTCGACAAGCTAGCCAGCACGATCATATCCCAGCTGAAAGGTAGAGGCTTCACCTCAGGTGAGGCTAGGAAGGCATTTGAAACCACCTTTCGGGAAAAGATACCTTTGAGCACAGTATCCACGTATCTAACGAGGCTAGCGGATCGAGGAGTCCTCGAGAGAGAGCAGGAAAAACCTGGCTTAGTATATCGGGTCAAGATTGAGGAGCAGAAACAGTCTCTCGCTCGTGGTCCTTCCCTTCAGACTTCGTGAAACTCTGCTTCACACGCTCAACCGTGGAGTATCGAAACGGGATCCGGGTCTGGTCCCGTCGAACGTACCCCTCATCGAAGAGCTTCTTCATCAGACGAGCAGTATGCTCTCTCGAACGTCCTACAAACCTTCCTATTTCTGGCGCCGACTTTGGCCCTTCGTCCGCTAGAAGAGTGAGCACTTGAAGCTCGGTGGGGGTTGTTATCGAGTTCAAGGAACCTAGCTGCACGATCGAAGGATCTGTCAAGAGCGGCGGCTGATTGGCGGTCAGTTGTAAGCTGGATTTTGCGGGCTCAGAAGCATCTTCACTCGTCATACTTTTAGTCGAGGGCGACGCTGGAACGTGGAGGACCGCATCCGCGACCTGCTTGATCCAGTTTAGCGACTCGCCCAGAAGCTTCTCCGATTTCTGAAGGCGCTCCAGCAATACCAAGTCGGACAGCTTGGATTGATCGCCAGAAATCTTGAGCCTCTCAACTTCAACGGACAAGTCCCTCAAACTCTCTTCAAAAGAACCGAGCCTACTTGAGAATGCGTCGAAGAACAGCCTCGCAATATCTTGGTTCTCAAAGGAAACCCTAGCACCGTTTTCGCCTAGGCGTTTTCCCATCCCAAACATTTCTGTGACATCACGCCCGTCGAAGCTGTGACGTCACGGTAGAGCCACGAATGCATTTAACACTAACTATTCGTGGCGCGAATTCAGCCGTAACCCGTCACGAGTGACGGAGGTGTGACCTCCCTGTTGCATCGTGACGTCAAGCGCATGACAAGACTAATGACGTTCACGCTCGAACCAGCAAGTGACCTCCCGCTGCCAACGTGCCTATTATGAGTGTGATGCGTGTGATGAACCATCACTTGTGTGACGTCACGTATCACGATTTCTTCCAAATATTGCTCTGAAAGCCTGATCAAGATCGTCGATTATCGAATCCACGGTTCTTAGATAGACTTCGGGCTCGTTTTGCGCTGCATCCCGAATTTGGGAGGTTTGACCCTTGAGGCGCTCAGATGCCTCTAAGAATGGGGCGATGCTCGGAGACTCCGTCAGCCCACAGTAACCGAGAAGCAGAACTGTGTAAATTGCTTCCACAACGTTTTCCCGCGCCTGTCTAAGGGTTCTATTGAAGGACCCACGGCTTATTCCCTTCTGATCGCGCCTCAACTGAGCCATATCACTCCTCGTTAGGCGTTTATTCGCTATATCGTGACCAAGCTGGTCTACAAGGAGCGTTTCGAACTGTATCTTAGTGAGATTGCTGCGTTGCAAGAGCGCAGAGAGTATTCGATCGCGAAGAGTTTCATCCATTACAGAGCGGGTCGCCTCGTGCCAACCCTTCAAGGTGTCCAAATTCTCCACGGATACGGTTTTGTATCCATCGCTATTGAGTCTTGCTCACCCACGCTCAGCGACAGTGCTAGGTTACAGCACGCTTATTCCACAATTTTGACCCCTTCGAGTTGAATACACGCGGGTCTCACATGACCACAGATCCAAGAACAGAGTCAGGCAACTTCGTAGTCGACATGGTCTGTGATGTCTGCCGGGTTGAAGGTTTTGAAGTCGAGAAGAACGCACAGACAGGAGATTCGCCCAGCTATTTTGTAGACATTCTCGCGTCCAGAAAAAAAGGCAAGAAAGTCCAGAAAGTCGCGTTCGAGTGCTGGGAGGGAACGAGCCAAGTCGAAGGTCGAGAAGTCGAGAAATTCGCCGCCCGTTTGAAGAGTCTAGGTATTCAAAATGGGATCTACGTCTCTCCCAGGGGGTTTGGGGGCAACGCCGAATTCATGGCTCGCAAACTCGGTGTCGAGCTTTGGGACCTAGCCAAGCTGAAGGAGAGAGTTGAAAATATCAAGGCACCAGAGAGGCACAGGGTTCCTGGGACACTGCCAGTCGCCAGAGCTGCTGCATCTCGTATCTTGGCTCATGGCTTAGTCAATGGCACTTTCCTCAAGTTGTCCTCTATGCCCAAGCTTGAGTTTCGACCCTATTTCTTTGCCAACTTCCAGATTGGCGATGGCCAGAGAAAACTGGCTCAGGGAGTTCTCGTGTTTGACGGAGTGGATGGACGCGTATGCGATGCTACTCTCTTCGAAGGTCACTTGGAAGAGCTTCCGTCGACAGGCTTCTTTGTCGACTGCCTTGAGATCGAACCATCAACGGGGTCCATGCCGAAGTTGCCTCCAGAACTCGAGATGAAGAACACAGTCACCGTTGCGCCGGCAGGAGTTACTGAGGATATGATCCGAGCCAAAGCCAAAGAGGTCGTCAACGGTAGAAACGAGTCAACCGTGACGGGAGTTCAACTGCTGCACGTTCCCATAGTGACGGTGGAGATGCTTGCCGCGGGCAAGTCCTATCGGAAGATTCTCCAAGCGGCAACTGGGAAAATGATCTGGGACGACACTCAGAAGTGCTCGCTTTGCGAACACAAGTCCAGAGCGATCTGTGAGGTCTGTGGTGGGACCGTTTGTACTGAACACGATAGAACATGCAGCTCCTGCCGCAAGCACCTTTGCACTGACTGCGTTGTGACCAAAGGGATCGTAAACAAGATTCCGCTCTGCCCTACGTGCAAGAATGCATAGACGCGGCTGAACTTCTCTTACTCCTTCCCAGGATCGCCCAAGCTTGAATCACAGCGACTGGACAGGCAATGCCTCCATCGTCCATGAGGGACTGGAAACATACAACTATCTTGGAATATGGTTAGCAGCCAATGCCGCTTTGGCGAGCCGCTGGATCGTCTCCTCATGCCTACTGATATGAGCCATCATATCCAACCGCAGTCTTTGCATAGCCATTCGCGCGGCGTCCCGTGCGGCCTGCTCCATCAGAGGGGTAAGCCTCTCTTCCATCTTCTTCAGAAGCGCTTCTTCAAGGCGTAAAACCTCTTCCTCTCTCAAAGTCTCCATTCAACTCACCTCCTCCGAGAAGTCACAGTAGCCGATTCAACCTCATCCATTATCGGCTCAACCTTCACCGATTGGCGTGCGCACAACGCGCACTCCCAGACTCGGTCACAGGTGAAGTTCTCGTAGTTGCAACACCGTCGGCGGAAATAATCGTTCAGCTGGTTTTCTCTGTTGGCCTTTTTTCCAGTCATGCTCCAAACTCACCAATACAAAATCCATGAACTCTTCAGTTGACTGTCCACAGCAACCTCAACGGGACGACTAAAGCCTCCTGTAACTAGAATCCTAGATAGGAGGTTCAGAAGAGAACAGGCCTCTAGCGAGGATTCCCGCAACGCGCAATGGTTCAGGCATCCGCGAGACGAACGCGGAAGTCTTCAGGATCAACCCAGCCTCACGAGTTGAACAGCCGAACCGTTCAAAGAACACTGGACCCTCACCAGCCATCGTCCGGACTTTGTGTAACGGGCCGAGTGACTTGATCAGACCCCATCTCTTCTTCCAATCAGGAAAGTGTCTGGACAGGGCGCGCTTCACAGCCCTGTTATCCGGTCGGGAACCAACAACCACGATTACCGGTGCTTTGCACAATTTCTGGATCTTCCAAGGATCGATGAGGTTGAACCCTCCGAAGGTCACGCCCGACAGCAAGACCGGGTTATGCAGGGAACCTTTGAGAAGAAGCTCGGCCTCTCGGGTTGCGTCGAGTCCATCAACGGTAATCCATTCAGTTCTGAGTTGATGTAGATGGGATCCTTTCAGCCAGACGGCCACGAGAGGAGCGTGCCTGACCTTATCATCCGTTTTCGGCGGAAACGGGCCATCATCTATGCCGATACATCTAGAGACTGGTTTGATGTCTAGGGACGCTCCGTGGAGCATAGTTGAGGAGTCCCCGAACCATCTCGTCCCCGCTGAAGGAAGCGGTTACTGATCGGGCTTCTACGCCGAGCCGGATCTTCTTTGTACGACCGTATCTGCCGAAGCTTACTACGCGCGCGTTTAGGACGCCCATGATGTCCAGCTCGTTGAGTAATCCGCTGACTCTCCTCTGGGTGAGAGGTTCGACGGAGCCGGCGCCGCATAGTTCTCGATATACCTCGTACACGTCGCCTGTGACAGAGCTCTCTTTTCTGGTATTCTCGAGCTGCATGACGGAGATTAGGAGGATCCGGGAGTGGAGGGGGAGCGATGACAGGGCCTCCGTGACGCGGTCATGTTCGACCTTCTGTTGTGCCTCTCGGACGTGATTCTCCACAACATGTAACTCGCGTGATCTTTCCGCAATCTCGGCGGCTACTCTGAGGAGGTCAAGGGCGCGTCGCGCATCTCCGTGTTCTCCCGCGGCTAGGGCTGCACACAGGTGGAGAGCTCCTTCATCTAGAACTCCGGAACGGAAGGCGAGCTCTGCGCGTTCCTTCAGAATGTCATGCAGTTCGTTTGAGGTGTAGGGTTTGAACACGATCTCTTCCTCTCCGAGCGAGCTTAGGACTCTCGGGTCCAGGAAGTCTTTGAAGTGAAGGTCGTTGGATATTCCTATGAGCCCGATCCAGCCGTCGGTTAGTTTCTCGTTTATCCTGGTTAGCTCGTAGAGCAGGCTGTCGTCTTCGCTTCTCTTCACCAGCGCGTCTATCTCGTCCAGGACGACGAGAAATGCTGAGCCTCGTGATTGGAGGGCGCTTCGGAACCGGTCAAGGAGCTCGCCTACCGCGAGTCCTGTGAATGGGACTTCTCGACCGAGAGACCTGCAGAGGTCGGCAATGACTCTGTAGTTTGTTCCTGCGAGGCGGCAGTTGACGTAGCTCGTGTCGAGAGCTCGTCCGTGTTCGCGAGCCTTCCTCTGCAGACGGTCTAGGACAAACTTGGTCACTATTGTCTTGCCTGTTCCAGTCTTGCCGTAAGCGAACAGGTTTGATACTCGATCTTTTGTTAGAGCTGGAGCGAGCACTGATCCAAGCCGGCGGATCTGATCTTCCCGGTGCGGAAGGGTCGCGGGCATATAGTCGTGCCTGAGAAGGTTTCTGTCGCGAAAGATTTCTCCTCCTGACAGGACTCTTTCAAAGATTAGATCCAATCCCTGTTGCGACAAGTCTGAAACGGTCCGGTTTTCTGCGAGCCGGCTTCCAGTGGAATTAAGGGTTCTCGTACAAGGATTTCAACTGGACAAACCAAAAACTCGATCATTGTGCTAGGATTTACTTTTACAGAGGTCCGCGAAGACTATTCATGCGACGTGAGGGTCGGTCGCTAAGACCCCTTATTTTCTAGAAACCATTTCCTGTCTGGCGGTGATAATGGGCGAGTCTGGTGATTCAGGGCGCAATTCTGGGTTCGGATGGACTTGGAAAGAAGCGGACAATTCCGAACGAATTTCGGGAGAGTCTAGGGAATTGTCCCAGATTCGGGATCAGGGCTGATAATGGGCGATCTTGCCGATGCTTTACTATTGGACCCTGATTTCTACGCCCACAGTTCTCTTGATCAGATCAGCTAAGAGGTCAACTTGGGACTTGCCGCCACGTCTTGTTGGAATCGACACGACCAGTGGGAGTTCGATCTCCTTCTTGCCCTGTCCAACCTTGTCCTTGATCCAATCGAACACGGTGTCGGTAACGATGACGAGGGAGACGGTCTGTTTGCTCTTGATGTCCTCAAAGGTCTTGACAGCTTCGTCCTCCGACCTTACGACCCAGCTGTTCTTGACCCCGCCGAGCTTGAAGTAGATAGCTGTCTCCTTATCCGCCATAACACCAATTTTCCCCATAGCTCATCTGCCTACTTGAATATCCAGCCTGTTTCGCGCGACCAGAACAAGAGATCAATATCCGCCAACGGTATTCCTATCTCTCGCGCGAAACGTCGAAGCTTCTCCTCGATCTCCAAATAACGCTTCTTCGTGATCGAAACCGGCACCTCAGAGATAACCTCCAGCCTCTTGAGGTTTCGCAGAATGTGCCTATCGAGGATAGCAAATTCCTCTCCGAGCCCGACATTCCTGAGGAAATGACTGGCCTCCTTGTACCCTAATCCCTTCACATTCTCGACCATCCACTCGCGAAGCTCGAACAAGTTTGCGAAACTAGAAAGATGGGACTTCAGGTAGAGCTTGCCATCTTTGGTGAACGTTGCTCTGGCCTCGACAATGTACTTCGCCTTACTGTCGCCGAACCGGACGTCATTTAGTTGCGGTTGAATCTCGTTGGCCTCTCCTTTCATGAGAAGGCTTCGCTCTTTTAGTCGGGAAACTGCGGCCCAGCAGGTTTTCGCGGACGACTGCGGCGTCAGCAGGCAGAAGCAGAGTTCAGCAAAGATATCGTCATCATTGCGATCTAGAATCTCTTTGAATTCTTGCAGACGCTTCTGGATAGCATCGCGTCTTCCGTTATAGAGCGTTTGTAGCTCTTGAATCGCCTTCTCATGCTCCATCGGGGAGAGTTCCATGCTAGAATTGTTTGAGAACATCGGTCTTCTCCATTATGCGAACACAGTAGTAGCAGCGAAGCCGAAGAGGGTCCTGCCTTTCAACACCGAACTTCGGCTCAACAGGCTCGGCATTCGAAACGCACGCAGGATTTGAACAGCGAACGATTCCCCTGATAGAATCAGGCAGCTTAACCCGCATCTTCTCAGCCACCTCATAATCTCGGATGATGCTGATCGTTGCGCTAGGCGCGATCAATGCAATCTTGTCCACTTCACCGGGCTTGAGCTCTCGATTCTCAACCTTGACAATGTCCTTCACGTTCTGCTTCTTCGAGATCACGTTCATCGCCACACTCACAATGTGTCCTTCGCCACCATGTATTCCGAGAATCTTGAGCACGTCCAAGGCATGACCGGCCAAAATATGGTCGATCACTGTTCCGTTACGGATTTTCTTTACATAGAGCTCTTTGGGGCCGGTTCCCTTGGACAAGACCTTGAACCTGTCAAACGAGGGATAGGTTTCATTCTTAATTCCTTGCCTGAAATCAGACGGGGAGATCATGACCGTTGAGTCTCAAGAGTTGAGGTTTCGGACCCACCGCGAAGGAGAAATTCTCGACATCACAGACCAGATCCAGAGAATGGTCGAATCTTCAAAGCTGAAAGATGGTGTTGCCACGCTATTCGTGCCCGGATCCACCGGAGCCCTAACAACAATCGAATATGAGCCCGGACTTCTAACCGACTTTCCCCGGGCTCTTGAAAGAGTCGCACCCAAAGAGGCGTCCTACGAGCACGAGAATCGGTGGCATGATGGCAACGGACACTCGCATATCCGAGCATCCCTAATAGGGCCGGGCTTGTCTGTGCCATTCTCAGACAAGAAACTTGCCTTAGGCACATGGCAACAAATCATCTTTCTAGAATTAGACGTTAGACCGAGAGACAGAACTGTCGTCGTTCAGCTAGTCGGTGACTAGCCAACCCAGACCCATACCCCTCTTCTTCCTCTGGAGACTTGTGATAGGCCTCACCGAGAAAATTCAATCCGTTACGTAGTACAGAATCGAAGACGAGTTAGTGCTGGAAAATGTACAGGTCCACATAAATCATCGGAATGCTGCGTTAACCTCGCTAGTAAGTTGTCAAAACAATACTAACACCCCCAATGTAAGTTGAGTACTTGCAGTGGAAACAGTGGGGTGGGGGTAGATGTCTTCTCCCCAGTATGCAGGGTTAGAGTCTGTTCTCAAACGGTCGAGGGTCGGTAGGGATTACTGGAAGTTGATCATCTTGACGTCAAGGGTCTTCAGGTTAACAACGGGAAGGATTCCAGGTTTAGGAACTAAACCCATCCGTTTTTGATAGTCAGTTTGCCCTTGCCACGCGCCACTGTTCACTATCGTTGTTCCCCTGTAAACACCAGCGCCCGAGACGTGAATGTGTCCGGAGGTGAAAACGTCGGGGACCCGTTCCACTACTAGGAAATCCTCCTGCTCAGGACCAATAGGTGTCATCTTCCCGTACTCCGGAGATAGATGGCGGGCTTTCAATTGGTACTCCATGACCTCTACCGGACGCTGGTAGTCGAGGCCCGGGACTCCGCTTAAGATATCCATCAGACTGGTTCCGTGGTAGAGAAGAAAGTTGACCCCGTGCAGGCGAACCTCCGCGGGGTCCCCTAAGGAGACAATTTTCCGAGAGTCATATACGGGTCCAGCGAAGTCTTTCGGAATGGCAGGCTGCGGCAGGGCCTGACGCACCGCATCATGGTTTCCAGGTATCAAAACCACTTCCACGTACTCCGGAATCTCGCTGACGAACTTGGCTGCCAAACGATACTGCTCGTATATATCCGGAACAGCCAAGTCCACCTCTTGACGAGGATAGACCCCGATGCCGTCAACTAGGTCGCCCCCGATCAGAATGTACTTCACTCTTTCAGCGATCTCACGCTGGTTCGGGGTTCCGATCTCTCCTTTCAACCAGCTTAGAACCCTGCGGAACTCGTCCTCGAGAAACACCTTGCTCCCAACATGAACATCGGATATTAGGGCGGCGTAGATCTCCTCGCTGGCGTGGCCTGGTTTTCTATCCGGAATCTCAGGGAGAACGATACTCTCAGCAATCAGCAGGGGACCTGCACTCTTCCGGGCCTGGATGAAGATAACCTGGTCCCTGACTATCTTCCTCGCCATTTCGTATACTGTAGGGTTCTGCCGTCCAACGAGGACAGTGGCTTCATCCTCGTAGTCGTCAACGGTGAGAAAGATCCGATCGCCCTTCTCTCTCTTGTCGAGAACCATGCAGATGAAACGACCTCGCCCATTTGATCCCCCTGACAACGCATCAGAAATGGTCCCGGCGTTTCGCGTGTCCATTCTCTGCCTGAAGATCAGGCTCATCTTATCGAAACGGTTTCTGAAGTAGTGGAGAAAATCATCGAACGCACCAGCCGTTCCGAGCTTGCCTGTGGGGTCCGCGAGAACTTCTAGTTCAGATTCGAGATCCTCCGCAAAACGGCGCCTATGCCCTAATCCAGCATGTTCTGTCTCCACGTTCCTGCCGGAAATGTCTAGGTGTTCGGCGGCCCTGAGAACAAGGTCTCTGCTAATTGACGCGGGGCGCGGTTCTACGGATCCGGCGACCCGAAGAACCTCCTTTACGAGTGGGTCGAGCTGAGTTGCGGCGCTGATCTCCATTAGGGCCTTGAAGGCTTCGCTTTCCATCTGGAAACCTGCTTCCAGTATGGTGCCGATTGCCCTCTTCCTCTCCTCAGACACCTAGCGACCCTTCTAGACCGTCTAACGGGTGATGGCAGCTTATCCAGTTATCGCGAGCTCGAGGCCTACCGTGTAATGGTGAGGTCTGAGATGTCAACGGAGACCTCGCACATTCTATTCAGGGCTATGAGCGCGGCGACGAGGTGATTAACCATGGGACGAGGCGCCTTGGCAATGCTTGTCTCAGCCTCGGCAAGTATCTTCTTGGTCTCTTTGAATCTCGGACTTACGGACGAGGCCAGCTTGAGATCTCGTGAGAGGACGGACCCGACAGCATCTTTGTACATAGTATTCACCGAGGCTCCGATCTTCTGGAACAGGACCTGTTGCTCCTTCGGAACGGGAACCTTGTCTTGAGTGTTCTCTGCAACGGTTACTGAGTAGTCGGCGAACGTTTCGATATAGCTTGCTAAGAGGCGAAAGTCTAGGCAGTCGACTGAGGAGACTTTAATCTTCTCAAGGAGATACGTATCGGCGATCGCGGCTCTGACAAGTCGGACCAAGAGGAAGTACCATCTGTCCACTTCCTCATCTCTCTCAACCACTCCGTTGGCAAGTTCGGTGTTTGATTCGACGAAGGCTTGGACCGCGTCTATCTGCATGGGCATGGACAGCATTTCGAGCCGTCGGAGGATGCGTTCAGGGTTGAGAAGCGAAGGTTCCATCAGGCATTGCAGGACGATCTTCTTTGCGTCCTCTTCCAAGACCTCCAGGCCGACGAGTCGTTTTGTGGTTTTGCGGACTTCGTCTCTTGTCTCGGGGGATAAGCTGTCTTTGGATTGGATCCGGATAATATCGTATCCGAGAAGATAGCGCTCGATAATCTCCCGTCTGACAAATGGAGATGCTTCCAGTATGACTTCGAGAGGCGGCCTCTCTTCATCGATCCTAGGGGAAAGGAGGAGCCTCCCGTCCTGTCGTTCCTCATAGGAAACGACGGACCCCTGGTCAAGTCCGACGCGTTTGGCCCATGCCTTGGGTATGGTAACGAGGAAGGTTCCATCCGGTGTTCGTTGAAGTTTCCTTAACTCCACTTAGAACATCACATCTCCAACTAATGGCATTGAAGAATTTTAGGATTTCTCAGGATCTACTATGAAGAGGAGTGCAGCTCTAGAGAGCTACTAGGTACAAGGGAGGCTGAGCCGTTGAGGTGAGTGTAGGCCTGCTTCACAACCTCCTCGGTATTGTTTCCTTTCAAGGCGCTCAGCTCGACGAGTGGAATACCTTCGAATGTTCGCGAGATCAGTTTCTTCCCCTCTTGGAGCGTGTCGTCATTGCAGAGGTCTGTTTTGTTTGCGCAGATGACTAGTGGAACTTTGGAAGCTATCTTCGTGAGAATCTCTTTCGAGGCTGTGAGTTTTCTGAAGACGGATTCTAGGTCCTCGCTGATGTCGACGAACAGGAGGATTAGGTCCGCGTTCGATATCTCGCCAAGGGTGGTGTTGAATGCTTTGAGGATCGTAGGGTGCATATCTTCGATGAAGCCGATGGAGTCTATGAGTATGAAGCTGAAATTATCGCCACCGTTGTTCTGGTCGATCCTTCTCGCGAACGTGGACAGTGTGGTAAAGGGTCCCAGGCCCGTGTCCTTGTGTTCGGCGGACATGCGGTTGAAGAATGTGGTTTTCCCGCTCTGCGTGTAGCCAGCTAAGGCGACTATGGGGAAGCCTCGTTCTCGACGATGATCTCTGAGCAGATTCTTTTTCGAGTAGAGATCTCTCAGTTCCTTCTCCATGTTCGCGATCCGCTTCTTGGCCGTTCTCTCGTAATCATGGTACGGATAGTCTCCGGGTCCGCTCCAGCCGACCTGTCCACCTAGAATGCCTTCGAGCCGGAGGAACTCTCTGCCCCACGAGAATGTGTAGCGGAGTTTAGCGAGTGCGATCTGTAGCTTTGCCTCTTTGGTCATGGCGCGCTTGTCGAAGACCTCTAGGATCAGGAGGTTGCGGTCGATTACTTTGATGTCTGTTCCGCCGAGGACCCGTTGGATCTTGAAGACTTGGGCGCTTGGGAGGGTGTTGGCGAAGACGACAGCTTCGATATCGTTTTCGGCGACGAGCATTTTGACCTCCTCCAGCTTTCCGGGTCCGATGCAGTAGGTGTGGTGGAGGTTTTTGCGGTGCTGGACAATTGTGTCGATTACCTCATAGCCTATGCTCTCTGCCATGGTCTCAACCTCCTCGTATCGGGAGGGAGCCGAGGGAATCTTACATTCTGCTACGAGGGTCCGCATCTGAGAAGACTTATCCTAGAATCATGGCTGGCGCTTATTTGAAGGCCCCGTGCCCTAGGCAACGTCTCTTGGCACCAGCCGGTTATGGGTGGCAGTGAAGCTCTTGGGTCGTTGCGGATTCAGAGTGTTTTCACGAAGGGCGGGGCACGGGAAATTCGACCACCACCGGGGTCGAGAAAAGCATGCTTTTTTTGGGGCGTCGGCGGTCTGATTTACTCAATTCTGGTCGGGACTGTTTTCTTACCTATTTTCGGATAATGTAGGTTCATTTTTTCCATCGCTCTGACGATTACGCGAGAGACCACAAGGTCCCTGTACCATTTGTGATTCGCGGGTATCAGATACCAGGGAGCCCATTCCGTGCTGGTCTTGTTCATAGCATCCTCGTACGCCTTCATGTACTCCTTCCAGAACTTTCGCTCCGGAAGGTCGTCACCACTGAACTTCCACCGCTTGGAAGGATCGTCCAAGCGCTGTTGCAACCGTTTTTTCTGCTCATCCATGTCAATGTGCATGTAGAATTTCAGTATCGTCGTCTCCTCTTCGGAGAGTAACCGCTCGAAATCGTTGATCTGCCGATACCGATGACTCCAAACCTCCTCAGGAACGATCTTGTGAACTCTCTCGATAAGGACGCCCTCGTAATGGCTCCGGTTGAAAATCGTAAGTTCCCCCTTTCCAGGAACTTGTCCGTGCTCTCGCCACAAGAAACCATGATCAAGCTCCTCAGGAGTAGGTTCTTTGAAGTGTGCGACACGGACCCCTTGCGGGTTGACTCCCTGAAAGACCCGGTTTATGACTCCGTCTTTGCCACCAGTATCCATTGCCTGCAGAACAACTAGGACTTTCTGTTCGTGCTCCGCGTAGAGCATTTCCTGAAGCTATCGAAGTTTCTCGTTGAGCTTCTTCGACTCTCTCTGTTCGTCCTCATCTTTTCCCTCGAAACCAGAAGTATCATTTGGATCGATATCGCTTAGGTGAACTTCGTGTCCCGGCTCGATTCTATACCGGCCCATGTGAGGATCCTTTGACAAGCTGAGATTCCGCATTTCCAGACGAGTTCTTAGACGTTTCAGAGCCTATGGGTGAGCAGGTTCCGGTCTACGGAACGTTTGAGTACCCCCGGGAGGTGAAGGGCGGTTTCAATGTCAGGAGAGAGCCAGAGCAAACCATCTGGTCCAGCATCCGGAGGCGCAGGTCCAGCGTCGGCCGCAGCCCCAACCAAGATCGAGCGAAAACAGCTTCTCATCCTGCTCGTTCTGAGCCTCTCCCTCGCAATCATCGTGATTGACGCAACGATAGTGATTGTCGCTCAGTATCAGATCCAGAAAGACTTCGGGATCTCCCTGAAGGACCTAGAGTGGATCACCTCACTCTATGCTCTGATCTTCGGATCGTTCCTTCTCACCTGGGGAAAACTAAGCGACGAGTTTGGCAGAAAAAGGATCTTCATCAGTGGAATCTCCCTGTTTATTGCCGGATCTATCATCGATGGATTCTCACAGAATCTAACCCAGATCCTTGTAGGCCGGGTCATCCAGGGATTCGGGGCAGCAATGGCCTCTCCCTCAACCCTGTCAATCCTGACAACCACCTTCACCGGCAAAGCGCGCAGTGTCGCCTTCGGGATATGGGGTGCGACCGCCGGGGCGGCTGCGGTTCTGGGACCAGTCTTGGGAGGATACTTTACGAGCGACCCGACTCTCACTTGGCGTTGGGCGTTCTTCATCAATATCCCCATAGGAATCACAGCCCTCATCGGAGCCCTATTCGCGATCAAGGAGACCAGGTTCAAAGATCCAAAATACACCACGGACTATTTCGGATTAATCCTCATCACACTGGGTCTATCGAGTCTACTGTTCGGTTTTATCGAAGCTCAAACCTACGGGTGGATAGTTCCCGCAAGTGATTTCGATGTGGCGGGCTTGTCGTGGTCGACCTCAAACCCCGTTTCCCTTCCCTTGGTCTCGATCATAACCGGGCTTGTTCTACTAACCGTGTTTGCCTTCTACGAGGTTCGCAGGCTTAGGAGCGGGAGGGTTCCTCTCTTTGATTTCAGCCTCCTCAAATTCAAAGGCTTCAGGTACGGCCTCTTCACCGTCACAATCGTGGCCATGGGCGAGTTCGGAGCAGTATTCATCATCTCAATATTCCTGCAGACCGTTAAGGGACTATCAGCGTTCAATGCCGGGCTTACATTCCTACCTATGGCCATCTCGGTCTTCATCTTTGCCCCAGTAGCCGGTATTCTAGCGACTAGGTTCGGACCCAAGTGGATTGTCACAACCGGCATGACTCTCGAAGCCATCGCGCTCTTCAGCCTGTCCCAGATTATCAGCGTCGACAATCCCGTCTACTACCTGTATCCCATCCTCGTCATCTACGGCGCGGGAGTCGGTCTAGCTATCAGCCAGCTAACGAGCACCGTATTGCTGAGCATACCTTGGCAGAAGGCAGGAGTAGGATCCGGAGCCAACAACACAGTCAGACAGATCGGCTCAGCTTTCGGAATCGCCGTAATCGGCGCAGTGCTAGTAGCCCAAATATCAGCAGTGGGACAAGCCGACCTCGCGGCGAGTGCCATCAATTTCGGCCCGTTAAGATCGGCATTGGCAACGGCGCTCAACTCAGGACTCGCTGGAGGGATCGACCCATCCTTCATCGCCAGCTTCGGTCGAAATGCACCCGCAGTCCTTTCGATCCTGTACGACGCGATTACGCAGGGAACGCGCTGGGCAGCTTTCACAGCCGGCATCTTCGTCTCAATGGGAGCAATCAGCTCTCTGCTAATCCCGAACCCGAAATCCGCCCAAGCCCCGAAAGCCACGGTTGTCCCGAAAACTGGGATTCGCGAAACATCGCGAGCCGTGAGCGCCGTCATTATCGCTCAGTTCGCAATCACTATAGCCCTACTTATTGCCATCTCCAACGAGTATCAGTCCAATTATTTCATGCAACAATGGATAAGCGAGAACGCATCACCGCTCGGCTACTTCCTCGCAGGGTACGTTGGAACAGCCCTGGCCACGATTGTCGGAGGAGGCCTTATTCTATGGAAACTTGTCCTCACTAGAAGACAATCCGAGGCCAAGTCAAAACCGAACACCTGATCGCAATGTGCGAGACCTACGGTCTTTTCAACTCTCTACCAAGCAAGCATGGATCCGCAACTATTGGCTAGACAATCACTCCACCTAATCTACAACCAGTCGACTCATTGGACGTTACTATCGTTGTTGATAACGCGATCGACATCCTTCTCCCAAGTGACGAGAGGACGAAACGCCGCCCTCCGCTTACATGGGACTGGTCAGAAAGACGACAACTAATCGCCGAACACGGCTACTCTGTATTGTTGACCGTCCATCGAAGTGGCGAAGCTAGATCGATATTGTACGATGCCGGCTTGAGCCAGGAGACTGCAATTCACAAAACCTAGATGTTCTGGGAATGGACCTGAAACATGTTGAAGCCATGGTTCTGTCCCATGGTCACGCAGGTCATCATCGCGGGCTAGAAGGGATGCTCCGCCGCATCGGAAGGAAGAGACTTCTATTCATTCTGCATCCCGACGCCTGGCGAGACCGGAAGATTGTCCTTCCCACCGGTACAGAGGTTCACATGCCTCCGCCAAACAGGAAACTTCTCGAAGACAAGGAAGTTCAGATTCTGGAGGAACGTGGGCCAACTCTCCTACTCGACGGAAGTGTCCTAGTCTCCGGTCAAGTTGAGCGTGTGACAAGCTTCGAGAAGGGATTCCCCTTCCAACAAGCACGCCGCAACGGCAAGTGGGAACCGGACCCGTGGATATGGGATGATCAAGGGATCATTTGCAACTTGAAGGGGCGGGGACTCGTCGTGGTTTCAAGCTGTAGCCATTCTGGAGTTGTCAATGTTCTGCGGAATGCTGAACGAATCACTGGAATCGAGAAAATTCACGCCCTTATCGGAGGTCTTTACCTGACCGGAGGTATCTTCGAGAAAATTATCCCTCAGACCATTGAAGAGCTGGAAAACATAGTGCCTGGCGTTATCGTTCCAGGCCATTGCACTGGTTGGAAAGCGTCACACCAGATCTCCAGGGCGCTACCCGAAGCTTTTGTTCAGACGAGCGTCGGAACTCACATGCTCCTTCAATAAGGAAGTTGGTTCCTAGTCACTGAAATGAGAAAGTAAATGCCTCGCAAGAAAGCCGGGATCTCATCACACGCGTTTCGCGTCCGATACCTACGCCGTAGCCGGGAAATCTATCGACGATTTCTGGAGACCAAACCATGGATCAAACAAATGCACTCCACTTTTCTCGGGCTAAAGCCTGGAATGAAAATCGTGGACGTAGGATGCGGTACAGGAGACTTCACCAGATACCTAGCCAGCCTCATATCTGGAAAATGTGCCATCATTGGAGTGGACATTCGGGCCGCCAACATCCGCACCGCTGAAAAACAAACTAAGAAGGAAGGGTTGGCAGGGAAGATCACCTTTCGTAAAGGTGACGCGTACAACATTCCCGTTGAAGACGGCTGGGCGGACCTTGTCTGCTGCAGGACACTCTTGATGCACCTGACTGACCCATTGAAAGCTATCCGGGAGATGAGCCGAGTCGCACGGAAAGGAGGAACCGTAGCAGCCTTTGAGCGCGGTAGGTTCCCCGACTTCCCAATCTATGTACCCAATGATGAAAGGCTCACCAAGCTAGCCATCAGGATCAGCGAGTCGTATGTCGATGGAGTAAGAAAACTGGAAAGGAAACATTTCGACATCGGCAATAGACTGCCGACAATCTTCCACGAAGCGGGATTACGCGGGATAATGGCAGAGTATCAAGCAGATACATATCTGACCTCGGACCCGAGAAGGAGGCTCGAAGACGTAAGGGACGAGTTAGTATTTTACCTTGCGACCCTCAAAGAGACAAAGAACCTCGATGTCAAGGCGATGCTGGCGGGTGGAGCGTCTAGGAAGAACGTCAACCAGTACAACGCATGGTTGGAGAAGTGGATGAAAAATCTCCTTGACGATAACGATAAGCTTCGAAACGACACAACCTTCAGCGCCGGAGGAATGGTGCTCGCTGCAGGGCGCAAGTAAGAGGGTTATCCCCGAAATGGGTCTCCGCGCGAGTTCTAGGACAGTCTCAAATTCTTAGCCCGAGGTTTGCTCGGGCTAAAGCTGATCCCGTTCTTGTGCGGCGGTCCCTTGTTTCGGGGGAGAGCGTGTGTTGGTAAAAGAACGCTTATGCCCGCCGAGACCCCCGTTTCTCGCGAATAAGGGTCCTAGAGCGGATATTCTATGGGAGATGGCGATCGAGGGGAGATGTTTGCGGAGCTGGAGAGGGCTTGTGACGAGCTCGATAGGGCGCTCGAACAGCTCAAGAAGGCAGGATATACTCTGCGAGAATTCTCCAAGGGGCTTGAGACGGACCCAACGGGGATACTGTTGACGCACTATCCTAACGGGTACATGATCTATCCTGACGAGATTAACAAGACTCCTTGGGAGTATCCAGCCTTGCGCCCGATAGTCGATTTGGATTATCTTATCGAGTTGCTTAAGCGTGCGAGGCAGTTGAAGCGTGCCAAGATGGATATTGAGAGAAGACTGGGCAAGAAGCTAATGCCTGTCTCCTAGGTACGGGGCGCGGGTTTCAACCCGTATCCGTTTACGAATATCCAGTCGAGGAACTCCAGGACCTCGGGGGTTATCGTGCACCATAGATGGACCCCGCTTGGCAGACAGTCTATGCGTCCGGTGGGTAAGTTTGCCCTGAATCCTTCGTGGCCAAAACGGGCTGCGTCAAAGGATTGAGGGCTTAACGGTTGAATCGCTCGCTTGACATCGTCTTCTGCTACTGTTTCGAATTTCTTCCGGTTCTTGTCTACTAGAATGCTCACGTTCTTTCGTCCAATGCTGGCCGCTTCCGGTCTTTCATGGCCGGGTGGAAAGTTGATCTGTATGAGAACCCCCCAGCGTTCGCCGACTTCGCTGGCAATCCAGTTTATCGTTTCAAAGGCCCGCAGAGTACGATCTTGCCAGAGACTCTCGAAATCTCCGCGACGCTTGTCTAGCGTGTCCCAGAGGTCTTTGACGATCCAGCTCACTTGCCACGGACCTCCTTCTCTAGGACACGTTTTAGGGTCTTGAGGAAACCTGAATTGGGAACAATGTAGTCGATCATTACTTTTTCGGCTTTGAGCTTGAGGTCTGTCCGGATATGGGGGAATATAGCCAGCATCTTGGGTGGAGAGGTCATAGTCTTCAGCTTCTTGGCGCACGAGAAAGGGTCATACTCTGACGAAGCTAGGTCGAGGACCACTAAGTTTGGAGTACTCAAGTTTGCCTGTCTAAGCAGGTCCTCTTCGGTTGTTACGAGCTTGGCGTTTGCACCAAGTGACTTCGCGAGCTCTATGATTCTCGATTGGAGGAATAGGTCTGAAGTTATCGCAAGAACTTGAATGGTCATTGACGGTTCATTTCTGAAGATAGTTATAGGACTCCTCGGTTCAGCTAGGAATCGGAATGCCGCCCACATCTAACTTTGCTGGCAGAGACATAGTTAGCGTTCGCGACCTCTCTCGTTCGGAGATCGACCAGATTCTAGACATGGCACAGGTCATGGAGCCCCTCGCGAAGACCGGATCCGATATGCTTCACGGGAAGATAATGGCGACCCTATTTTACGAACCTAGCACGCGCACGAAGCTGAGCTTCGAATCCGCAATGACAAGGCTTGGCGGGACCGCTCTCGGATTTGCTGAGACCAAGGGAACGTCCGTCGAGAAAGGTGAGAACCTCGCAGATACTGTACGGGTTGTCGAGAACTATGCTGACGTTCTGGTAGTTAGGCATCCTCTGGAGGGGGCGGCGAGAATGGCCGCGGAGTTCTCAAGGGTCCCAGTGATTAACGCGGGGTCGGGAGCAGAGGAGCATCCTACCCAAGCATTGCTCGATCTCTACACGATCAAGAAGGAGCTTGGAGCCATTGACGGCATTACCATTGGGCTGATCGGAGACCTGCGATACGGCCGGACAGTTCACTCGCTCGCGTACGCGCTCGCGAAATACAAGGTGCGGTTGGTCCTCATCTCTCCTGAGATTCTGAAGATGAGAAAGGAGGTTTTGGAAGAGGTTTCGAAGAAAATAGATGTTGAAGAGACCACATCGTTGCAGCAGCACCTCAAAGAATTGGATGTGATCTACATGACAAGGGTCCAGAAAGAACGCTTCGGAGATCTAGCGGAGTATGAGAAGGTCAAGGGGTCCTATCGACTGACATCGGACGAGCTGGCAAGAGCAAAGAGGAGTTCGATTGTGATGCATCCGTTGCCGAGGGTTGATGAGATAGACTCTAGTGTCGACTCGACGAGCCACGCGAAATATTTTCCCCAGGTCGGGAACGGCGTGGTGCTGAGGATGGGGCTACTCGGCTTGGTTTTTGGGGCTGTCTAGCATCATCGACGATTTCCGCACAACCCTCATTGGACACTCAAAACGGGTGAAGGGGGTCGTGCTATTGTCCACTACCACTGTAATTGGTTTTCCAAGGGGTGTAGTGCTTATTTTGAGAATATCTGCGGTTGTTAGGGTCTCTGCTTTCGCAAGAACCGGAACTGGAACTGGTCCACCGGTCGAGGTCATTCAAAGAATCCATCGAGCGTTTCCCCTGCACGTACTGGTCCCTCGACTCAAACAGTCAAAGAGATAACTCAATTGAGTTCTCGTCCAGCCACATGCACCCCCATCACTCAACGGTGAGTTGCCGGGCTCGGTTTGTCTACGCCAGATCATAGGCTGCGATTCTATCCAAATCTCTTCTTCTTGAGTCGGTCCACAGGTCGAGAGGAATAAGTCTACCAGCATATTTTGCAATTACTGTAAGCTTGTCTGAATTGCATTTCGAGCATTTTGCTTGGATTCCGGTATCGACGTGATAACAGGATTGGCACCGGGACAATATCTTGGAAAACGTGAAGTGTTTGACTCCTGACTCCGCAAGCATTTGAGACGCTCTCGTCAAGCCCCCGGTCTCGGTTTTGTCTCCTAACAAAAGTGGCAGGATTGATCCTCCATCGAGGAATCTCTGAACTTCTCCCTCAAGAGAGGCACGTGACGAGAATGTAATCTTCTGCGTAAGTGGGATCAGGGGGACGTCAGTGTAGTAGGGATATCGTTTTGACCCTTGATAGACTATGGTGGAGAAACCGTATTTTTCAGCGTCGATACTTGCGAGCCTCGATGATGCCTCAGGAGATGGATGAAGCCCGACTCGAATTCTGAGCTTACGAGAATCACTTTCCGAGATGGCGCGTCTCGCCGCTTCGATGATCTTCTTGACAAAGAAGAGAGAATCCTTGGCGTCGACATCTTTCTTCATATGGTACTTTGCCGCCTCGTTCAGTCCGAGGAAGCTTATCTCAGCCATTGGTTGGGACCCATAATAGGCGCTCCCATCCGTCTGCCATGAAAGTAACGGCAAAAGTCCCTCTCTCATTCGTTCCCGAATGGCCTGTCCGCGAATCTCCAGGGCCCTCACCGCCTCGTCTACAGCGTTCGTAACTCCTTGGAGAAACCGCTCGTCCTTCTCTGCCGATTCATACGCGATTCTTGGCAGATTGACTTGGACCGTTCCAACCAGCGCTCCTCTAGCAACATCACCCATGCTATCGGTGACGAACATGCATCCGTCCGAGGAAACGGTGTAGGTCTCCTCGGGACTTTGTATGAGATAATTCATGATAGAGTATCTTAGAGAGGTCTCGTGAGTCATTGAGAGAAGTCCATCGGGCTCGGAGAGCCTGTCGCGATTCAGTCTGAGGATGATCGAAGGGTTGACAAGCGGATTATCCCGAGCAATTTCCTGAGCCGCGTCGATCACCGTGCGGAACATTTCTTCAGCTTCAGGTCCATAGTCACTGTACTTGCCCTCTTTCTTTCCGTTTGGACCAATCGCATCAGACTGCTCGAGAATGTTCGGGGCGGTTCGGTCGAGACCTATGGTTGATCGGAAAGGAAGAGCGTTTGAGAAACCATCCCAGTTTAGCTGGGAGAGAAATAGTCGAACAGCTTCTTGGACCCTTTGACTTGGGATACCTTTGATGAATGGCGCCAGAAGGATGTTGATGTGATCGAATACTTGCTCCCCTGATACCTGCCCTTCGGTCACTCTAGCTAATAGTAGCAGTGTTCCTAGTGCACTCTCAAAAGAGATAGGAGGTTGCGATCCGGGTAATCCTTTTCGGAAGAACGGGCGTGGGTCATGTGAGAAGACGCTGGGTTTGAGGATCCAGGACTCCGCGTCTTCCAGGTGGATTTGTCCCGAGAAATGTGCATCGACCAGGGGTCTTGGAAGAATGTTGAGCAGGACGTACTCTTCGGTTACGGTTGCGCCTGCGGAGGACTGAACCCAAGCTGAGTCGAGGTGTTTCTGTCCTGCTTCCTTCAGGAGGACCGTAACGTCGTTGACGGGAAGTCCTAGGCGGGTTAGTTTGTGACGGTATTCTTCGAGCTTTCTCTCGACGAGAATGGTATTGACCAGCTCGCGTACTAGGGGCGCAGTGAGGTAGGTTGTCCCGAACCGCAGAAGTCTCTCTTCCGCTTCAGACGCAATCTCGTCAGCTAGGCTCTGAGGCATACCGGCCTCAGTGACAAGTGATGACGCAATTCGGGTTCGATCAAATTCCTCTATCGTCATTTTGGAGGTTCGGACGAAGAGGCGTCCTCTCTTGACCGCGATCCACTCCTCCAGGTCGCGTGAGAATTCGACTAGAATCTTGCCAAGGTCTGTTATGCTGTACTTTTTCGTACCTTTTTCGATCGCAACTAATCCGGCCTTACGCAGGGTTTTGAGGTGGTAGACGAATTTTCCAGCGTCTCGCACGGGGTCCAGCTTTGCCTCGTACATGATTTCAGTATACGGGAGAGGACCCTTAGAGACCAAGAGCTTGAGAATGTGGAGCCTGACCGGAGCAGAAGCAGCATCCAGAACATCAGAACTGAAACGTTCGTAGGATCGCTGCAAAAAGAATCAAAGTCTTTCGTTTCTCACCCTGTTTAAAAAATTGTACTTGAACCACACTTGGACCTTACGGAGTTCCCGTTCAGTCATAACTTGAGATTCACCTAGAGCATTGATACTGTCAAGAATTGCTGTCTTCAGATTGGACTCTGACTTCTATCCGGTGCTGTAACGCGGCAAACAGTGCAAGTCTTCCAGCCCAACGTGTCCACGCTGAAAAGCTGGTCTTTCCCGCAGTTCGTGCAGTACTGGTGAAATCCTTTGGGATGCCTCGGTTCTGATAGAGTCTCGGTCAATGCTGCCACCCGCATGTTCGGGTCTTTCTTAGGAATAGGTTTCGTCAAACGCTTAAGGTAGTCTTTGCTGTACTTGAGTTTCGGCACACTTACCCAGCCAGTACAGGTAACTTCTAGGCTTTGAAGACTAGGTTCTGACAGACTTCAGTCGTCGCTTCGAGCCTCTATCACACAATTGTTCAAAGGCCCGTAGACGATAGATATGAGGCGATCGAAGGACTAGGGTTGCAAGGTGGTCGATATTGGGGTCGGTTTTCGAGTTCCGACAAATATGACGAAGATCCCGACTAGGACGAGGAAGCCAGCTGCGCCGGCAATACCTAGAGCCGCGGTATAGCTGATATGCACGAACCGGGATAGAATCACGATCCCCCCGTTCTGAGCGTCAGGTTTGACCATGTAAGCTCGGATCAAGCTCGTGATTGTTGCGAGTGCATAGAACCCCAAGAGGACAAGTACTACTCCAATAATCGTGAAGCTCTTTCTCAACGTCGGATTCGACTCTTCCTCTTTTTTGTTCCACTTTAGCCTATCGAATCCCACTTCTACTATAGCGTTCCAATCCTTCGTCTGGAAGAGACGTCGGATTCGTGTCTAATTGCTGAGGTGTGGAGAGTCAACGCGACATAGTAGTATCATATTGGTTCCCGCCCGAACACGGCAAAGGAGACAAATTCTTGAAATCTTTCACGCTGCCTTTCAATACATGCTGAAATAATTTGATAGCCTCGGGGACGAAACCTGATCCTCAAGCTCTCGAATCTTCTGTAGTCCGTGCGACATCGTCCCCTATGATGAACATGTTCTTGGAGTTTCTCGAGGTTCCAGGAAACGTCCTGCTCATCCAGGGAGCACCTGGGACTGGAAAGACGACTCTCGCGTTTGAGATATTGAACGCTATTGGGGACTCGCACCGGGTCTACGCGTCCAGCAGGGTTTCACCAGTCAAATTGCGGATCCAGTTTCCTTGGATCGATGAGGTTATCGATTCAATGTCCGGAAGGTCCTCGAAGGCAGACTGGAATGACGAATTCCACGACCTGCGAGGATCTGATACGGACAGTGTCTTCTCGAAGATCGTACGCCTGAAACAGGCCAAACAGAAATCTATCCTCGTCGTAGATAGCTGGGAGGGAGCGTTGAGAAACGCTACACCGGAAGGAAAAAAAATGCTCGAATCGGCCGTCATGTCCGAACTAGATTCGACAAAAGTGAGCGTGATTCTCGTCAGTGAGGCAGAGCGAGCCGACAACCTCGGCTACCTAGTCGACGGAGTCGTAACCCTCGAACAGAACGAGCTAGATGGAAGGAGAATCAGGTCTCTCGGAATCGACAAGTTTAGAGGATTCAGAGTCCAGAGCCAACACTTTCCATTCTCTCTGGAAGCGGGAAGGTTCACCTTCTTGGACGAGGAATACGAGAACGGCTCACCGGCCATAGTGAGAAGTCCAGAGAAAGTTCCGCACACGGAAACCCACTTCTCCACGGGGAGCAGGGAGCTCGACCAGTTACTGGGAGGCGGAGTCCGGAGAGGCTCCTTCTTCATGATCGACACTGAGAGCAATGTTTCTCCTCAGTCGCTGAGGTTGTTGGTCAACATGATCCGGTCTAACTTCGTTAGCCAGGGCGGAGCGTGTTTCAGCATTTCAACTGGGACCTTCAGCTCGGAGTCGTCTGCTGAGGCGCTGAGACCGTACATAGGTGACAAGGCCTTGGCTGAGAGAGTTCGGATAGTCGAATTCAACTCGCAGCTACCTTCGAAACCCTGGAGACTTAAGTTGAGGGGCCAGCTAACGAGCGATCTCGCGGAGTTCTACAGAGCATGGAACGCCTTGAAAGAGACGTCAACTGGCATGATGTTAACCATGAACTTTGACAAGCTCGTCCAGGTCTACGGGGAAGAGCTGACACTTCCAGGCTTTACAGAGATAGGAGAAGGCCTGCGGGACGAAGGAGCCTTCAGCATTGCCATATCATCGCGTCCCACCAAGGTTCGTGATGAGTTTCTAAGACAAGCCGACTACCACATAAAGGTCCAAAGCTGGAACGGGCATCTTCTGATCTACGGCGTGAAACCATTCACCCATATTCACGGCGCAACGTTCAACTTCGACAAGGGATATCCATCATTGGATCTGATAGAGATCGTCTGAGCCTTTCCAAGGCTCGCAATCGATGAGCTAGAGTTTCGATTTGGTATAATCCCAAGTCGAGAAGTAGTGTGGAGCTATCTCTACTAGGACTTCGGAGCCCTTCTCTACCTCACTTACCATGCTCTTCGCCATGCTGCTGTTGAGATCGCCCAGATATTTCGCTATAATCTTCTCCGACAGGGATAATGCCTTCCCTGTGTCCTTGACGATGATAGCGGTACCTTTTCCTTTTACGCCCGTGTTAGGCATCGCGTCGGTATCGACCGAAAAGTAGACCGTCTTGTTATGTTTCAGGTTCCGGACTTTCACCGCGTCCTTGTAGCTCATGAAGTAGAGCTTGTTGGTCATGTAGTAATACCATACTGGGTGTATGTTGGGTTCGCCCTTCGAGTTAGTGGTTCCAAGTCGGAGTGGTGTCTTGCTACCGGCCAGAAATGTGTCAATCTCAGATTGGTCCATTCCCGGAGCATTCGGCATTGCTTTGTGAATTTTGAGAGCTGCCAAGATACACGAGGAAATGTTCTAGTCCATACTTTTCTCTTTGCACTTTGCTCTCTTCTTCCGCAGTCGTTCCAGAGCCAGTCCAGGGGATTGACATTTTTGTTACTGGACTGGGACGCAGTAGAAAAAGTCGGGTCGCCTTTTCTATCCCCCTAAGCGGCTATACTACATGAGCGATCTGTCGTACAAGCTGGCTGAACTACGACCAGCCCTACGTCCCGTCGCCGAGTCGGCGGCCTGGGTAGCCAGCTTCGTCATCGCCAACGCCATAAGCCAAGAACCAGTATACTTCCTGATCCTCCTCCTTGTTCTCGGCTCAGATGTTCTCGACACCTCTGACAAGAGCAAAGGACTATTCCGAGACTTCGTTGCGGGAGGTATCACCGCGATCCTAGCCCTTGCTCTTAACGATCAGTTAGGGCTCGCCGTTGGAACCGTAGTTGCCGTCACAGCAGTTGGCAGGCTACTCCAGAAACTCGCCTAGAGGCCTGTCAGCACAGAAATAATCGCGAAGAGCTTACACTGGAACTTTGGTTCCCACGAAGCGAAACAGCACTGGTTGAATCTCCCCGGAATCTATCAATAGTTGTTCCATTCTTTTGAACAAACTTGCTAGCTTCTTTTCCCTCTTTCGATCAGGGACCCTCATGTCTATGAGAACGTCCCAGCAATGGTAGCAGTGCCAGGAGAGTCGCTCTTTCACGAAGAGTTGTTCGAGAGGATGCTTCATCTCTTCAAACGTGTTGATATGCTCTCTCCTCCGATACAGAGCATCGTTCATGATGGTGTCAATACCCTCCTTCGGATTCTCGGGAAGATGAGACGAATAGCAGCCTGTTAGTTCTAGTGCTCGTCGGATTTGGTAGAGCCAAGTCGCACTTCTCCTGTCTGTTCTATCGTACGCATACTCTATACAGACTACTCTTCCTCCATTTTTCAACAAGCGGCAAGCTCTAAACAAGATATTCTTGGGGTAAGGGAGGTCATGGAGGACGCGGCTAAAGAGAACAACATCATATGTTCCTGGAATGTCGGACCATTTGTTGAAGTCTGCTACTTCGTAGCGTAGACTTCCGCGAGTTTTACTGTAAGGGTCGGTTTCCATGGTCCGTCTGGCTAGGCGGATGATCTTCTGATTCGAGTCTATCCCGACAACGTCATGGCCCCTCCGAGCCAGCTCTAGACTCATGAAACCGGTCCCGCAGCCAACTTCCAGAATCTTGAGATTTCGGCCACGAATGGAATCTTTCACTAGGTGGAAGTTATCGGCATAGGTGAGTTCGATGAGATAGGGCTGCCTCCAAAGACTGTCCTTCATGGAAGGCCAGGCTTTCAACCGACGCAGGTCGGGCGTGAAGTCCAAGGGGTATCGTGGCAAAGGTCCTTAGAAAATCCGGGACCAAATCTAAGAGCTTTGTCTTGGGCTACCTTTTTCCCTGGCCCTTATCGGCAAGAATGCGTTTAGGGAGCTCACGCCAGCGTTTGCGGGCTCTTATTCTTTGCCGATAGAATTCGGCTACAGGGGATAAGCATAAAACGGCCCGGAGCTATCTCCGGTAGTCTAGAGATACCATGGGCAAGGTAATGATCTCTTTGTCGTCCGAAGCGGAACAAATGGTTAGACAGGAAGTTGACAAGGTGTACTATGGCAGGACCGGGGGATTCAGCATCTTCTTCGAACACCTAATACGAACATACTTCAACGGACACAAGAAAGCCCCATCCGACCGTAAGCAAGCGAAATAACGCGATCTCTGTCTCCAAAGTGCATCGAGTCAAATACGGCGAGTTACTCCAAGTTAGCGAATGCAGATTTAGACCCTTTAGTAAGGGTCGTAGCATAGCATAGCATAGTCCACTGCACATTGCTCTAATCGAAGTAGAACCAAAGCATTTTGAATCATTGAGCTCAAGCACGCGGCAGGGGCGGTGGTCCAGACCACGCATCTGTGGGGACAGCTTGGTCTAAGAGAGCTGGTAGGCGACTGCCGGTTCGGGGAAATACTGGTCTCGGGCACCAGTGATCGTGGGTTCAAATCCCACCCGCCCCACCACAGATGTAAACACTCCCGAAACTTGACTCGAAAGATAACGCTGAACATGTACATGACGCTCGACGGGTACGGCGAGTTCCCCAAGTATCCCGGGTCCGACACTCGGTCGAAGAAACCCAGTGACGGGTTCATCGACATGTGGATCAACCGGTATGGTTCGGTGGACACGATCCTGTACGGTCGGCGGTCCTATGAGGGTCACCTTGCCTACCACTCCGAATCCGCGCGGAAGGCATCGGATCCGGAGTACCTTTTCGAGTTCTCGCGCTTCCTGGATCGTACTCAGAAGATTGTCCTTTCTCACTCCCTGAAGAAGACCGAATGGCAGAACTCGCGTATCATGAAAGGAAGCCTCAATCGAATCGTCACTCGTCTGAAGCGGGAACATGGAAAGGACATCATTGTGGACGCAGGCCCCTCGCTCGTTCAAGAGTTCATCCGGCGAGGTCTGGCCGATGACTACCGGATTATTGTTTGGCCGGTCATCCTAGGACGTGGGAAACATTACTGGGGTTCGATGCTTAAACAGCAGACCCTGAAGCTCCTCTCGGTCAAGAACCTCAAGCACGGCGAGCTGATATTGCACTACCAGACGGTCCGATCGCAGATGCGTTGATACCCACAACACCCCAGAAAATCCCAGGTCAACTAGCTAGTAAAACCACTAAATAGCCCGAGTCGTCGGGGTGACCGGCACCAAGCGTGATGAGCGTTGCCTGAAGATCGCGCCATCGAGACTCACGACCTCTCGAAGAAGTATGGTGATAGGCTCGCGGTCGACCGGCTGAACCTCACTGTCGCCTCCAAACAAGTTCACGGGTTTCTCGGCCCGAACGGGGCAGGCAAGTCCACAACGATCAAGATGATGGTCGGATTGCTAAGGCCCACAACCGGAAGTCTCAGCATCCTTGGACGGGGGGTCAGCGGGGACAACCCGAAGGTTCGTCGCGAGATAGGTTACATGCCTGAACTGCCGAGGTTTCCAAAGCATCTTTCCGGGGAGGAGTTGCTCGATATCTACGGGCGAATGTACGGGATGTCGAAGACTGAGAGGCGGGGGAGAATACCGGAGCTGATCAAGATGGTAGGGCTCGATGGCAGGGGCAAGGACAGGATAGGAAAGTACAGCAAGGGTATGCAACAACGCATCGGGATCGCCCAGGCCCTGATTAGCGACCCTGAACTGGTGATCTTGGACGAGCCGAGCATAGGTCTCGACCCGGTGGGGATGGTCGAGGTAAGGAACATGGTCAAGGACATTGTAAAATCTGGGACAACCGTCTTCTTCTCGTCACACCTCCTCGCGGAGGTCCAGCAGGTCTGCGACCACGTAACGGTGATCCATCTTGGCGTCATGAGATACTCCGGGACCCTAGAGGACATCTCTAGCAAGGTGATGGCACGACGCAGGCTCGTCATCGAGCTTGAGAAACCAGTTGACGGGGTCCTCGCTGCTCTGAAGACGATGAAGTTCGCGACCGTTGAAGCAAACATGAACACGTACACTCTCCACCTTAACACGCGCGAGGATGTACGAGCAGAGGTCTCACGGGCAGTAACTGGAGCTGGAGGGGTTATCCTGAGGATGCAGGAGGAAGGAGGAGGACTTGAAGACGCGTTTCTCAGCCTGGTCGGAAAGGAGGGAATGGCCTAGTGCCGACGAAGAAGAACCGTGCCGGGACCCTGGCCGCCTTCATCGCCCTTCTCTACTATGAATTCCTATGGAATATTCGAAAGAAGAAAATCATCGCCATATTCATCATCATATTCGCCATCGCTACCGTCCAGCTCGCCTTCACCCCGATAGCCGACGCCGTCGCAAACCCGCCCCAAACCCTTCAGGCGAACTCTACATTCGTCTTCGGCGGAATCGAGGCCTTGACAGGAATCTTCCTCTTCCTCGTCGGTGTCGCCACGACGATGAACACCGTCTCGGGCGAGTTTGAGTCAGGGACTATAGTTCCTCTGCTGACGAAACCTGTCTCGAAGACCCTTGTCTTTGCCGCAAAAATCGTCGCGTCCGTCATAACGCTCCTTGCAGCCTACTCGTTTCTCGTCGGCTACATAACCATCGGAGGCACTTTGATCTACGGTCCCCAAGACAACCTGAACCTCGTTCCCCTGGGAATTCTGGGGCTTACCATCGGAAGTATGGTCTGGGCCTCCGTCGCCCTAACGCTGGGCACCCTATCGAAGAACTCTGTTCTAGCAGCCCTCGGCTCGTTCGGCTTCTACATCGGACTCTTGATAGGTGGAACCCTCATTGCAGCGCAACTGGGAGCCTCAACTGTACTGTTCTATGCACCTGGAATGGGTGCGACCGGGACGACTGCGGCGTGTGCAGGCTTGGAACGAGGCGGGGGCCAAACCTTCAGCACGGGAACAGATGGTCTTGCCTCGATGTTAATGCGCTGGGTCCTGAACCCGGGACAGGTCTTGAACTTCTGCGGCTTCCAGTTCCGCGCATCTGGAAACCCAACCACGACCCTGCTCGCATCTGACACCTTCGCAAATGTCGCGTTCAGAGATCTCTGGGTGTCTCTCGTCTACGTTGCGGGGCTGTTGCTTCTCAGCTGGTTTGCGTTTCGCCGATCCCAGATTGTGGAATCGTAAACCTATCGGATTCAAAGTTTAAAGGAACGATAGGCTCCCAAACGCTCCGAGCATCTGTTCGCATTGACGAGTACAATTCTTCCACGTTCGGCCGACTACGAGGTCAAGTTGACACCGGAACACGAGACCCTCCGGCATACCATCCGTGATTTTGCCGAGAAACAAATTCGGCCGATAGCTGCAGAGATCGATCGGAAGAATCATATTCCCCGGGAACTGCTCAACCAGATTGCCAAGCTCGGCGTGACAGCTATCACCTACAAGGAAGAGTACGGTGGGCTGGGTGCTGACCTATTGTCAATGGTCATTGCGCTCGAGGAACTGGCCCGCGTCTCAGCCGCCTGCTCTACAGTCTTCGTTGCTAGCCACCTCGTCTCTGAGCCACTAAACGAGTGGGGGACGGAGGAGCAGAAAAAACGCTACCTCATACCGATGGTCTCTGGCGAGAAGATCGGGGCTCACGCTATGACCGAGCCCGGCGCAGGGTCAGACGTGGCCGGGATCAAGTCCACTGCGAAACTTCACGGGACACACTGGGAGATATCAGGGCGGAAGACGTTCATCACAAACGGTGAGATAGCCGACCTCTACCTGGTCTTTGCGAGGACGAGCCCGTCGCCCAGCAGGCAGGAGAGACACAAGGGTCTCAGCGCGTTTCTAGTCGAGAGGGGAACTGAAGGATTCCAAGTAGCCAGCAAGATCGAGACAACCGGATTACGCGGCTCGCAACCATCCGAGCTAGTCCTCGATCATGTGAAAGTTCCCAAAGACAATTTGCTAGGGAAAGAGGGTGACGGCTTCTATGTCGGAGTAAAGACCTACGACCGCGGCAGAATCGATGTCGCAGCACAGGGCGTCGGGATTTGTCAAGCCGCATATGAGGCGGCCGTGAGCTATGCACAGACTCGGACCAGCTTTGAAAAGCCACTGATCGAGTTTCAACAGGTCCAATACAAGCTAGCCGAAATGGCCATGGGACTACACACTGCGCGACTGTTGACCTACTGGGCCGCGTCCCTGAAAGATCAGGGAAAGGATTTCGTGAAGGCATCCTCGATCGCGAAGGTCACCTCAACGGAGGCGGCAGAGAAACTGTCGTTGCTCGCAATGATGATTCACGGGGGTTACGGTGTCGCGATGGAATATCCGGTGGAACGATTCCTGCGAGACTCGCAGATCATCAAGACCTACGAAGGCACCAACGATATTCAGAGACTGACGATTGCAAAGCAGTTGTTGCGGGAACTGAAAACCTAGCCTGAAGCCCAGAGTAAAGTACGGTCAAGAGGATTGGCTCCTCAGCATCTAAGGAATACCTGTAGACTCGGGAAGACTGTACTGGCGCGCTATTAATTTTGCAACATTTCTTGGAGACCTATTCGTGGTGTCGATGCTCAGGCTCTTACGAAACGGGATTTCTGAGTCGAGGTCATATTTCTGAAACAGGTCGCTCAGCATCTTCTCAGTACTGACTTTTCCCATCCGCTTCCTCTGACTCGTCTTCACACGCTTGACCAATTCTTCCCGCTCGCAATAGAGCCGCACGAAGAGCACTTGCCCTCCGCGCGAGCGGACATGCTGGACCACTTGCTTCACAAACTGGTCGTCTTCATCGCCCTTGCTGTAGACGAAAGTGAAAATTGTGTCGATTCCTTCTTTTGCGGCCGCCTCTAACATTTCCATTCGATACTTGCCGGTGAGGCGCCAGAAAGTCTTTGTTCCAAACTCAAAAATAGACTGGACAAACTGGATTGAGATATGATTGTGGAAAAGCTTGAAACCCGTCAGCTTTGCCAATTCAGTTGCAACAGTAAGCTTACCTGATGCTGGCGGGCCGTAGATGAAGACGAGTCTCATTTATGGCAAAAGATGCTCTTGCTGGGCTGAAATAAATAGCGGCAGAGTCTCCAGACGTAACGGGTTAAGCGTTTGAGGTTCATTCTTTCAGGTCTCGGGAACTGGTATAACGGCTGGAGCTTGACTGAGCAGGCCGTTCAGCTGGCTGACAAGCTTGGATTCTGGGGGGCGGTGATCCCGGACCATTACATGTGGGCCGAAGCTTTTGCACAGCCACAGAAAGATTCGACCGTGGAGAGCTGGATCGCCCTCACCTATCTTGCCGCCAAGACACAGAAGGTCAAGCTTGGAACCATCGTTACCCCAATTCCCTTCCGGCCGCCAGCAATGCTGGCCAAGATGGTAGCAACCGTGGATGTGCTATCGTCCGGACGGGCAGTCCTCGGCGTAGGGGCCGGGTGGTCCCAGACAGAATTCGAAGGCTACAGCACATGGGACAATCCGAAGACACGGGTCGAAAAAACACAGGAAGGCGTGGAGCTGATTCTTCAGCTCTGGGAGAAACCTCAGGTCGACTTCAAAGGAAAATACTACCATGCAAAAGGCGCGATTCTAGATCCTAAACCCGTTCAGAAACCTCATCCGCCCCTCATGTTCGGAGGAGTCGGCACCAAAATGCTACGACTCGCAGGACGCTACGCCGACATCTGCCATATTCCACCGTGGGTCCAGGTCCCTATGGAGAAGGCGCGATTGATCGTGAAGCAGGAAGCGCGAAGATTCCATCGCGAAGACAAGATAGCGTTCGCAGCCGGGTCCGTCGCCAACCGGGACCAAAAGTTCGACCTGAAAGCTGTCGAGCAGGATGCGGAAAAGGCGGCAAAAGACGGTGCCCTCTACTACATAGCGCCTCTGCAACGTACCGGCTACCTTGACAATCTTAAGGAATTCGCGAAGACTATCATACCCTCATACTCTGGGCTCGACTAGAATAATCGCTGGTCCTTTCGAGGATCGTACTTTACGCGAACACTGTGGGCCGAGGCCTTTCGCGATGCCCAACGTCAACGCTCCACCAAAGTGCGTCAACTCCAATTCCATATGTACTCGCGAACCGAAGAGGATAAGGTCACATTGGAGGAAGTTGCGACCTGCGGATTCCCCGGGAAGTCAAAGATGCTACCTCATCATGGGATATTGGTCGAATCTTAACCTGTAGACGCGCGAGAAGAGGCGTGGTCAACTGCAATTTCATCCTTAGAACATCTCATGGAAAATATGTCCTCCGACAAGTATCTCACATGCATCACAAGACCCCTCGCGACTTGGAATTCGAACTAGAGTATCTCGACTATCTCAAGAATGCAGGTTTCCCGTACAGCATACCATCAGCGATTGCAACTAGAAAGGGTAGCTTGTTCGAGACCGTTCAAGGACACTATTACTGGCTCTACAAATTCCTTGAAGGCATAGTTGTTGAGAGGTTCAACCAGTCACGTCTCGTACAACTCGCCCAGATGATGGCCCGGTATCACATTCTGATTGAAAGGTCAAACCTCCACTATGGAAAACCGGCCTCGGATCCGTACGGCAGAGCCGCCACATTGAAGGAGATTGAAGAATACCGAAACGAAATTCTGCGAGAAAACAAGGTGAATCTGACAGAGAAGACGTTTCTTGAAGAGTCCGCAAGGTTGATTCCGATATTGCTTGGCCTCGATGAAGATCCCCAGTCGAACCTGAGACTATACCCGATTCACAGAGACCTAATCTCAGAAAATCTGATCTGGAAACAGGGCAAACTAGCGGGCGTCATTGACTTCGAGCACGTAAGCCAGACAAACGATCCGGTCATCACAGACATCGCTGTGACAATGCAATACTGCTGCAGAGACAAGAAGATCAGGCATCAGCTCGACCTAGAATCCGCAAGACGTTTCCTTCAGCAGTACAGGGAATCTCATCCTTTATCCGACGAGGAGGTTGGATTGATTCCAGACCTAATGACCGCGGGTTTCATAGGGGATTTCTCCTTCGCGTTTTGGATGACAAGAAATGATCCGAAAAGGGCGAAACAATCCGAAGAGGAAGGCTACGGGTTGGCCCTGGGTTCGAGAGCTGCCCAATGGAGTCATTCGAACAGGGAACGAATCGCAGAGGCTTTTCTGAAAGAGAGATAATTTAGACCGGAGAGCGACCAATCAGTAAGGATGCATGGAGAAATTATCAAATTCTGACAAACTGCTCGTACTATTTGCTGCCTGATGAGCACCAGTTACAATCTTCTCATATCAGCGGGATTCCACCGATGGCTGGCCGAGTAAGAGTCCAGCTCGCCAGGAAGAATCGATCGAGAAATGCGGCTACAGACTGGGATTAGTGAGCTAGACCAAATGCTTTGCGGAGGATTCCTCCCAGGAGATGCAGTGCTACTTTCTGGCGGAGCGGGGACAGGAAAAACCACTTTGGCACTCGAACACTTAGTGAACGGGGCGACACAGTTTGGGCAGAATGGGATCTACCTGACCTTCGAGCAATTACCTGCACAGATTTACAGGGACAGCCAGAGCCTTGGGTGGGACATACGTAAGCTGGAGGACGAGAACAAGTTCCGGTTGATCTGCACCTCGCCAAACATTCTCTTGGAGACTGGCGGTGGGGAGAGCATCCTCTCAGAGCCGTTCAAAGAAATCCATGCGCAGAGGATTGTGGTTGACAGTCTAAGCCACCTGGCCACGTTCACCGGCCTCAGCGAGTTGAGAAGGGAAATCTATCGTTTGATCATGCTATTCAAAGCAAGAGGTCTAGGTTCTCTGCTGATCTGGGAGAACAACGAGTCATATGGCAAATCGACATTGTCGACGGACGCGGGTATCAGCTTCCTCGTGGATTGCATCGTTTCTCTCAAACCAGTGGAGATAGAGTCCACGGTTCGAAAAGCCTTGGTTGTCTGGAAGATGCGGGGCAGCGATCATGACAAGCGATTGAGGGAATACGAGATTACCTCACATGGCGTCGAGGTCTCTACACCCTTCTCGGATTACGAGGGTCTCCTGACTGGAAGTCCAAGGAGGTCCATTACTGAACAGGCTGCGAATAACTGGGCGATGGCCTTTGCCAAGAACAAACAGAAACATTCCTGAACCAAAGTCAATCGGGCAAGTCGGACAGACCTCGGGAGCGATTCCCCCACGGTGGAAACCAAGCCTAATCGTCGCCGTTCCTCTCCCGTTAGTAATAGTCTCTGTAGTCGTGTTCAACATCATCCTGCCGCCTCCAGCACAGTTTAGCAAGGGGTTAGCGTTTGAACCCCCATTCCTGAACGCGATCTTGTACACGATCTTCCTCGCCTTCACATCGTTCATGGTCGGATACATTTCCTTCAAGAGCTACATACAAAACGGCTGGATATTTCTAGTCTTCTTGGGAAGCGGAGCGCTCGCCTGGGGCTCGACCTCACTGCTTTCGGGTTGGCTGACAAATCTCCCCAGCGGACCGAACCCCGCAATAACAATATCGAACACCGGCGCGCTTGTCGCGTCCATTTTCCACGTGATTAGTGGCACTTGGTCCCGCGGACCTTCCCCGCACAAGAGCCCGAAGATTCGCAGATCAATAATCATCCTCGCCTACGGCGGGGTTCTCGGTTTCACAGGATTGTACACTGCGGCGGCGCTGGAGGGGATGACTCCGCTCTTCTTTGTTCCAGGAGTTGGCCAGACACCATTACGCATGGCTGTTCTTGGCAGCGCTGCCATCCTATTCGCAGTATCATCTATTCTCTTTGCCAGGCGGTATTTCTCTTCCCGGTCGAGGTCAAGCACGCTCTACTGGTATTTTCTGGCTCTCGCATTGACCGGGGTGGGACTTGCCGCAGTCTTCTTCGGAAGAGCTCCCGGCGATCCTATCTCGTGGACCGGAAGGACTGCAATGTTCCTCGGAGGAACGTACTTCCTCAAAGCGGTTCATACTGCATTCAAGGGAATAGGCGTACATCAAGCGGCTTAGAAAACTTAGAAACCCGCCACCGGTCCTATAGCGACCCGTGGACACGCGTGAAGATATGCGTCATCTCTGATACCCACACGGACTCAATCGACAACCTGCCCCGACAGGTCATTGAGGACCTGTCGGGCGCAGATATGATCATTCACGCAGGGGATTTCACGGGCAAGCGGCTCTTGGACGCGTTGCGCAAGGTCGGGCCTTTCAGAGGTGTCTACGGCAATATTGACGGGCCAGATGTAAGGAAGGAATTGCCAGCTATTGATACAGTACAAGCAGGAGATTTCGACATCGGCGTCAACCATCCAGCTGAGGGTGGCTCTCCCCACACCTTGGAGCAGAGGCTGGCGTCCAAGTTCTCTGGGGTCCAAGCAATTATTCACGGACATAGTCATCAGACGAAGAACGATTTCCGTGACGGTGTTCTCTGGTTCAATCCAGGAAGTGCAACTGGAAAATTCCCTGCCAGGCAGAAAACCTATGGCATTCTGACAATTGACAAAGAGATTCGCGGAGAAATTGTCAGACTTTGAGGACTAGAAGTCAGGAGTTTTTATCTTGAATAAGCATTAGCGTCTTTCACATCCGGTGATTTTTGTTTCAACCGAAAAAAGGGGGAAATTCGAGCCCTGTGAGTGGTTCTATGGGTTCAGCAAACGGGTCTCATGGTGTCAACGGTGATGAAGCCCTGAGCCGCCGCGATGTAGTGGTTGAAGCAGAGGCCGGTGGAGTCGCTTAGGATGTAATCTTCGTAGTCATGTCCGCTAGCGACGACACTGAACCCTGTCGTTAGACTTCGGACGAGGACAGCTTCCGAATGCACAGTGTCTGAGGTCGTGGTTGAAAGGATCTGTACACCACTGACTGCGGTTGTAACAGCACGGATGAAGGACTGGTCGACGGTCGCGGGTAGTATGAATCTCAGAGTGGCCTGGTTCGAGTTGGACGAGGCTACCGCTCCGGGGATCATGAACGCTGACGTCATCGCCACAGGATAGGAGTCTGAGACAGTAACCGTCCTCGTTTCTTGGGAGCTCGTAGTTGAGGCTGAGGTCGTAATTGTCTCTGTGCCTTTGAGGTTCTCGAGGAAATTGACCAGATCCAACACCTGATTGTTTGTAAAGCTGAAACTCTGGTCGATAGTCATAGTGACGCGTCCGGCTGAGGTATCGACGAAGCCGGCGATCTTGACCGACCGGCTTGCCGTGAAGCTGAAGAGCACACTCTGGTTGTTGATGGTCTGGGACACGCTTTGAGCGGCCCCGGAGCTAATCTGATAGTTTGTTAGCTGTCCGGAGGTGGTTTGCAGAACCGGGTCCCGGTCGATTAGCAGATTACCATCGATCTGCCTCTGACTTACAGACGTAGACATGGTAGAGGGGCGTTTAGAGTAGCCTAATTCTTCCATGACCTTCCTCACCCCATCGCGAGACTTATAGTAGGTAGCGAGGTCAATGTCGCTGTACTCTTGACCTGGCTCAGCCGACCTTCCTAGCCGATTTGCGAACTCTGCCTCATTGAGACTGTGAACCTTGATCGCGAGGCCACCTAGCATTTTCAAAGGGACGTTCACTTCTGAGGCGGCTCTGAGAATCCTCAACGATTCATCCACGAATACCCGAGTTGGCACCTTTCCACTCCACTCAGTGGGCGTCTCAAATGTTCTGTTCTCTGTCACTAGGCCTCGACTTGGGCTCCTTGATAGTTGACTTCATCTAAGTTTGAACCCAAACGGTTATGTCCGTGTTCGTTCAATCCTAAGGCCAAAGAAGATTATGTCTACATCCAACACCTGTCCCAAGTGTGGATACACAAATCTTCCTAACGCCAGATTCTGCGCGAACTGCGCAACACAACTAATCGCCTCGCCCCCATCCTATCAAGGTCCTCAGCAGCCTCCGAATATCTCACCAGCACAGTGGTATGGATCACCCCCAGGATACTGGAATCCCGCGGAGACCGCGAGGAAAACAAGCATCGACAGGACCAAAACTGGGCTCCTACTCGTGATCGCTGGAATACTCCTCGGGCCACTGCCGTACATAATGTATGTAGGATTGATCCTAGCCATAATCGGGGTAATACTGGTCATTATCGGCCGAAACCCCTTCGGCAACAGCCACTCCAACTATACCATATTTTCCGTGGTAATCTATATCATTGGATCCGCAATCGCGTTTATCGCCGGATTCCTGCTCGGTCTCTCATTTGTCTCCGTCGCGCTGAGTGGCGGCAGCCAGACAGCCATTGAACAAGCATTAGTTTCAGCCTTCAACGATCTCATCATCGGCGTCCTCATTAGCGGCGCAGTCATCGGAATAGCCTACGTGATCTTCACCTACGCGTTACAAGACTCAATCGGCCGCGTCTTGCTCTACATTGCCTTCGCGACCCAACTGGCCGTCTCGGTTACGGTCGCTTACATTGTAAGCCCGCAGGTCGCAGGGGCAATCACCCAGTCATTTTCCAGTGGAACCTTCGACCCCTCTCCACTCAGTGCGCTTCAAGCCCAGCTACAATTTCTACGATTGTTAGGTCTCATTCCCGCGGCTATCTTCGCATTCGCCTATTACAGAACATATTCTCGAATCGCAAAAGGAGAAGTTCCCGCAGCCGCAACGCCGCTGGAATCATTTACTCCTGGGAGCGGGTAGCAATACGGGAAGCTCGACTCCGAGCCCTGGCAATTAGTTACCCGTTAGATCGGATCCACAGCAAGTGATGACTTTGAACAAAACTCATCCATGGGAGCTAGCTTGGAGAGAAGGGAGATGGGAAGAGGCATCCCCACCGCTCTCAGAAGTTGTGGAGTTCGCCAATGAATTGAAACGCGAAGGTGCGAAGACAGTCCTCGACCTAGGCTGCGGGGCCGGTCGTCATTCCGTACTTCTGGGCAAACAGGGATTTCAGGTAGTAGCTCTCGACATTTCGGAAACGGCCCTCAAAACCCTTGACGGCCGTCTGAAAACTGCTTCGATCGATACCGTAGCCCTTGTCAAGCACGAGATGCGGGATCTCCCGTTCATAGACGGCTACTTTGATGGTATCATCTGCACCAACGTCCTTCACCATGGAAAAATCTTTGAGATCAAACAGGTAGTTAGGGAGATTCGACGAGTGTTGCGAAAAGAGGCCTCAGCGTTCATCGTGGCTCTGTCCACCTCGGATTTCAGAAAAGGTAACGGCAAGAAGTTGGAGCCCAACACTTACGTCTTCACAAAAGGCGAGGAACGGGGAATAATCCACCACTTCTTTCCTGGCTCAGAACTCAAATCATGTCTTAAAGGAACGAAGATCGTGTCATTCAAAG
>VBBT01000130.1 GCA_005881695.1 Candidatus Bathyarchaeota archaeon
CTTTCACTACGGTTACACTGGTCGGGCTAGCAGTCGGCCTTACTCAGCTCGAAGCAGTCTTCGCCGCGGCAGTAGTCGCTACCACCAGTACAGCAATAATGAGCAAGATTATACTTGAAACAAAAAGTTTGCGAGCGAAGGAATCTCACACCGTCGTGACCGCGTCAATAATCGAGGATTTCGCAACAGTATTCATGCTTCTACTATTGCCGGGGCTCGCCGCGGCCAGTAACCAAGTTCCCCCAACCGACATAGCCTTTCTCGCCTTGAAGGGGGCTCTGCTTGTGGGAATTATCTTTTTCTTCGGCTGGAGAATAGCTCCCTGGCTCATAGAAAGGATCAGCAAAGCAGATCAAGAATACAAAGAGACCGCGTTCCTACTCGCGCTCTCCTTCGGCTTCGCCTTCGCACTCCTCTCCTCCTACCTCGGGTTTTCCCCCGCGGTTGGCGCGTTCCTCATGGGGCTGATGATTAGAGGGCCACAGGCTCAATTCGTAAAAGAGAAGGTGGGCCCGATCAAGGATCTCTTCATCGTCCTCTTCTTCGTCTCCATGGGAACACTCATCAACATCGGAGCACTCCTCACGGTCACACTCCCAATCATAGCAGTCCTCGCTGTAGCCATCTTCGGCAAATTTCTAGGATGCTGGGCCGGAGCCAGACTCTCAGGCGCAAAAGAGGAGGCCACCATGGTCGGCCTCTCGATGCTTCCCCGGGGAGAATTCTCCTTCATCGTCGCCCAAGAAGGGACTGGTCTAGGCGTTGCGGCGCAGATCCTCTACCCCGTAGCGGGGCTTGCGACCCTGATCAGCTCCATTCTATCCTCTATCGGCTTACGCGTCCTCAAACCCAAAACGACCCCACGGTCCCCGAAAGTCAAGATTTCTCAACGCCTACGCCAACTCGGTCGATCAAGAAATACCAGTAGGGAAAAGAGTTGAAAATCCCCCCGGGTACTGGACTGCTCCTCGTCGGATCGGGATTGTACTGGGTCCTTGCGAGCCCTCTCATAGGCTGGTTCAGCGTGCTCGATTCAGGACAGGTTCATCTATCACAACTGGGAATCACCCTGGTCCTCGCCACAGGTATTGCCTGTCTAGTCCTAGGATTCTGGATAATCTCGACGGATTTCGAAGAACTCTCCAAGCTATTCTTACGAAATGACGGATGGATCTTCACCATCCCAATCGCTCTGGTCGTCGCCGACATCTACCTCACATTAATTGGATTGTCCCAAGGAGCTTGGGAGCAGAACCCGTTCGTCGCATCTGCCGTCCTGATTGGGCCCTGGGCAGTCGTTCCCTTCGTTGTGTCGTACATGGCCTTGTCAGAGGGCTTGGCACTAGCGATGCTTAGCGTTGGAAAATGGTTGTTCGGCGGCGCGCGACCCTCAAAATACATGCCTTTCGCATTGATATGCGGAGCAGCGTCTTTTGGACCAATCAGCAACGCAGAACTGTTGGCGTTTCCCGGAGCAGACTCGGGTAGCTATTCTATCGGGATAACCATCGGAATGATAACACTGTCAGCGGGGATTTACTTCCATTTCAGAAGGACGAGGATGCGAGATTGACTACGTGTTTGTCTTAGGTCTACGCCGTAGGACGTAGACTATCCCCGCGACGACTGCGATAGCGGCGGCAATCGCTCCTCCTATAATAGCTGCGCTCGGGAGGGCTCCGACGCCCGAGGATGAGCCCACGGTCAATGCAAGCGTTGCCGAGTGGACCAGCGATCCGCTTGTCCCGGTCACAGTCACTGTGTAGCTTCCCTGCGATACCGGCGTGGAATATGCTCCGGAAGAAGCTGCGGACACGCTCAAGGTCGACGATATTGAACCGTCCGAGGGCACAGCCACGGACGCAGGGCTGAAGGTTAGCTGAGGCCCACTAGAAGAAAGAGTGGAAGTCAAAGACACAGTCCCAGAGAACCCGTTAAGGCTACTCAGAGTAATGGTGGTTGTCCCCGATGAGCCTTGAGGAACATTCAGCGATGACGGGCTGGAGATGATGGTGAAGTCAGGAGCAATCACGGTGAGGCTCACGATGGTATTATGAGATTTTGTGGTGTTCGATCCTGTTACGGTGATGCTGTAAGAGCCTGGTGAGGTACTCGCGGGTACTGAGATAGTGAAGTTTGATTTTGCCGTTCCACCTGCTGGAACCATAACCGGATTGACGCTGAACCCGGTTGTCATGAGGCCGGGCGGCGACGATGGTGATGATGATAAGGTAACCGAGCCAACGAAATTGTTGAGGCTAGTCACTATGATGGTCGAGTTAGCCTTCAAACCCTGAAGTATGGTCAGTGACGAAGGGTTGGAAGAAACGCCGAAATCAGGCCCAGGCGGTTGAACTATGAAATTGCCGACCATTGTGGTTGGATGGAAGCTGCAATAGTAGACGTACATGCCTGGAGTAAAATCTACTGTAAACTGGTAGGATACGGGGTAAGTGCTGGAGGCTGTAAAGAGGCCGGAGCACTTATCATTGTCGGGCAAGGGTGGGCAACCTGTCGACGAAAAGGATGGCATGTCTTTGTCCACGTCGACAACGAAACTGTGCGTCATGCTGTCACCGCTTGACAGAATTACGGTTACAACGTCTCCTTGGGTTACGGTAACAGAAGGGTTGTTCATGTTCCAACCAGTAGCATAGTAGCCGACAAGGGTAATAGACCGTGTTGAAGCGTGAGCCTTGGGAGTAGAGGGCAATAGTGTTGTCGAGAAAGGAAACGCAGGGCTAGCGACTATTGACAAGATTGTTAGGATTGCCAGGATCAGCCAGATTCTTCTCATTCTAAAACATCCTACTGTCATAGCATCTTAATAACTTGTTCGGGCGACAGTTCTCTTATTTCCCTCTCCCATTCGTTTCACGAAGAGAAAGATCGATGCCTCGAGCTGGCCAGAGAACCAAGTCGAAAGAGCCGCTGAACCCGCCACTAAGATTCATGGTTCAAGAACACCACGCCAGCCGGTTGCACTGGGATTTCCGACTTGAGTTAGATGGAGTCCTAAAGAGTTGGGCGGTTCCCAAGGGTCCACCATCAGAAACTGGAGTCAAACGGCTTGCGGTTCAAGTTGAGGATCATCCTCTGAGCTACTACGGCTTTGAAGGAACCATCCCCGAAGGCGAGTATGGGGCTGGCAAGGTCAAGGTCTGGGACAAAGGATTCTACGTCTTAGAGGTCAGGGAGCCACGGAAGTACCATGTTCTCTTGAAAGGTAGGAAACTGAAGGGGGACTATCGCTTGATCAACTTCAAAGACAAGAACTGGTTAATCTACAAAGTGGCTTGAGCGACCAGCCCTAGGTCTGCCCTTCCTTCCGCCTACATTCTTCCAACATCTCTACAGCGCCTCGCAGGTGGGGTATGACTATTGACCCACCCACAATCAAACCTACGTTGAAGGCCTCGAAAAACTCCCCATCTGAAACCTTCTGCTCAACACACTGGATGATGTGGTACGTGACACAATCATCGCAGCGGAGAACTAGAGATGCAACGAGCCCCATCAACTCTTTGGTCTTCCTAGAAAGAACTCCATCGCTGTAGGCTTGTGTGTCCAAGTTGAAGAAACGTTTGATCTGAAGGTTTCCTCTTTCCAGAATCTTCTCGTTCATTTTCTCCCGGTAAGCTTTGAATTCCCTGAGGGAATGCTCGTGGCCCATTTCCTATCTCATCTGCCAACAGGTTCTAGGCCGGTATTAGAATGAGGCGGGTCAGGGAAATTCAGGGAAGACTAAGAACACCGGGGTTCAGCATCAACAGGTAGTAGGCAGCGGCTAGGATACCGACGATAACTATCAGGTACCCTAGCGCTTCTAACGCCCTTTTTGCCCGCGCCAAGCCGAGCTCGGTAAGGGTCGACTGGAACCGGTATATTCCGTGGTACAAGGACCCGGCTACGGTCACGAAAAGAAACAGGGTCCCTAGATGATGATGGTTGAGTATCGAGGTGGTGGGATCTTGGCCGCTAATTGGCCAGAGGCCCAGGGGGTATGCGATTCCGACTATGTAGATCAGCACGGGAAGTAGGAATGCGGCGATGAAACCTCCCACGGAGAAGATTCCCCAGAGGATTGCGTGCAGACGAGCGACCTTCGGCATCTGGATGTTACCTCAAAACGAGAATTTCAATCACTGCAAATGAGACAATCAGCAGAAGGAGAATGTTGACTAACAGGGCTTGCCAGGGTTTGCTTGTTGTTTTTCCCATCTTGATCGGCTGAATCTTGCCAATCAGATAGAACCATGTCAGCGCGTGGTATGATGTGAACAACAACGCGAGAACGTTGAAGGCGATGATACCCGGATTTCTCAGGAGGTTGAGAGCGTCTACTTTCGCCCCAGATGCGAAGAGCGATGGTTCGTAGATGTAGATGAGGCTGAAGACCGCGACAAAGAAGCTCGTCCACTCGCGGATCATGTACTGTGTGAAGTGGCTGTTGGCGAGCCACCATCCGGGACCCAGCTTGCGCTTGTATTCGGGAAACGGTTTCTCCTTGGACATTGCTACTTTCCGCCTCCTCGCGGCATCACTAGCGATTTCAAAGCATTAGTCGCCCCGAGAATCTTTGTTTTCTGAATCGCGAGCATGGGGTCGACGCCTTTCGGGCACACGACGCTGCATTCTCCTACGAGGGTGCATTCCCAAACTCCTTCGATTTCATGTACTATTGGAAATCGAACAGCTTTGCCCTGGTCTCTGGAATCTTCAATGTACCTGTAGGCCAACGCTGTAGCCGCCGGACCTAGAAACTTCTCGTTAAGACCATAGACCGGGCAGGCGGAGTAGCAGAGCATGCAGTTGATACAGGAGGAGAACTGATCGTAACGTTCTCATCCATGTTAACGACGAGGTCTTTGATGACTGGAAAGTGGGTGAGGGGTTCCACCTTGATCGTCCGGCCTTTGAACTCGTGTAGAAAGCTAGCACAGGTGAGTTTCGGGACGCCATCGACGTTTGCGCCGCAGCTGCCGCAGACCCCCATTCTGCACGACCAGCGATAGGTCAGCGTCCCATCCAAGTGGGCCTTGATGTAGTTGAGAGCGTCAAGAACAACCATATCCTTTCGATAGGGCACTTTGTAATCTTGGAAGTAGGGCTTCCCATCTTTCTCGGGTCGGTAGCGGGTTACTCTAATCGTTGCGATATCTTGGCTCATTAGTAGACGCGAGCCTCCGGTTTCCAACGCGTAATGGCTACTGGGATCGAGTCTATCCTCGGAACGGTTCCAGTCTCATAAACCATCAAGTGCTTGAGGAATTGAACATCGTCACGTTTCGGATAGTCTGTTCGAGAGTGCGCTCCTCTAGATTCTCTTCTAGCTAGCGCAGCGTAAGCGATGGTCTCTGCGACGTCAAGCATGAAATCCAGTTCTAGCGCAGAGACTAGGTCGGTGTTGTATACGCGGTCTTTGTCTTCAACGGTTGCGTTCTTCATTCTCTGTTTCAAGTCTCCAATGAGTCTGCAAGCCTCCCTGAGGCTGTTCTCATCGCGGTAGATGCCAACATGCTCCTCCATGGCCTTCTGCATCTCTGTTCGAATGGTCGAAATCTTCTCCCCCTTCTCATGTTTCAGAACCTTATCGTAGATTCTCTTCTCTTCCTCTACGGCGAGTCCTTGAACAGGGTTTCCGAAACTCGGTGGTCCCTGCTTGGTCGCGTACTGAGCCGCTCCGATTCCAGCCTCTGCACCGAACACGAGGCATTCAGTAAGCGAGTTGCTGCCTAGACGGTTTGCACCGTTCATGCTGACACAAGCCATCTCTCCCGCACCATACAGTCCAGGGAGGCCGGTGTAGCCATGCATGTCAGAATGAACACCGCCCATCATGTAATGCTGACCCGGCCTTACGGGTATCATCTCATGAACCGGATCTATCCCCAAGTATCTCTCCGCCAGTTCTTTCACGAAGGGAAGCTTCGCCTCGATCGTTTCCTCACCCAGATGGGTGAGGTCCAAGTGAACATAACTGCCGTATGGGCCTTCGAATGCTCGGCCCTCCTTGATCTCAGTCATCTCTGCGCGTGATAGGATATCTCTCGGTCCCAGTTCCATCTTGTTGGGAACGTACCTCTTGAGGAACCGTTCGCCGTCCTTGTTCAGTAGATGACCGCCTTCTCCTCTAGCGGCCTCCGTGATCAGTATACCCGTGTTTGGTAGCAACGTGGGATGGTACTGGACCATTTCCATATCTTTGAGGGGGACCCCTGCACGATATGCCAGGGCCATCCCGTCGCCGGTCTTGATCCATCCATTCGTTGTGAACTGATAGATTCTGCCGCATCCGCCGGTCGCGATTACGACAGCTTTTGCGAGGAATGATACGAGCTCGCCTGAGCGTATGTCGATTGCGGTAACACCGTCAACTCGGCCGTTGTCCACGAGGATCGATGTGGCGAACCATTCGTCGTACCTGTGAATATTCTCGAACTTCAAGCTCGTCTGGAAGAGAGTGTGTAGAAGGTGGAATCCGATCTTGTCTGTAGCGAACAATGTTCTTTTCACGCTCATTCCACCGAAGGCCCGCACGCTGATCCGGCCGTCCGGGTCACGGCTGAAGGGGCATCCCCAGTGCTCAAGCCGTACTGACTCCTTTGGTGCCTCTCTCACAAAGAACTCTACTGCGTCCTGGTCTGCTAGAAAGTCGCTTCCCTTGATAGTGTCGTACGCGTGCAGGTCGAAATTGTCGTAGTCAGTTCTTAGGACCGCGGCCATGCCGCCTTCCGCCGATACCGTGTGGCTTCGCATTGGATAGACCTTGGAGACAATGGCAATGTTCAGCTTGGGGTTCAGCTCTGCCGCCGCAATTGCGGCCCTGAGTCCAGCGGCGCCCCCTCCGATGATCAGAACATCATGGTTTAGGTGTTCCACTACGGTTCAGCTTCCAGTCTTTCTAGAGCGGGCTGTTAACGAATCCGCCCGTATTTTAAATAGTGTTAGGAATCAAGCAAAGAAATCCCCCTGAGAGTCACTGTGATCTAACGATCAGAATTCTGACTTTGCGACCCGAAGGGGTTGACCTCCGACTTCGTCGAGCTTCATCTGGACGGAAAACATCCCTCGCAATGCTCCTAAGAATCGTGGCTCTGTCGTCTCTGTATTGACGAGGAAAATGGCAGTGATAGTTGAAGGGCTCAACAACTCGATCAGCTGCTTGATGCCTGAGTAGACTTGCTCCCATCTCTCCCCCCTGATGAGTTCGGTGATGCTGTCGAATACGAAGCTTAGAGCAACGGATTTGTTGTTCTCATAGAACTCAGTAACTAGTGAGGTCACCAGGCCTAGCTCTTTGTCGGGGATCTGGATCTCCCCGTCTGGCAATTCGTCCGGCACTGATACTAGGGAGGAAGCTGCGACCATTCTAACCATTCTCTTTCCTTTCAACGCCCTGTACAACTTGCTAGACTTTGATGTGAAAAGAGCGCACATCTCCGCGTTGGCAATTCCCTCGTCGAAGAACTTGTTCACTAAATCCTCGAAGTTCGCGTTAGACGAATATTCCAAGAGAATCTTAGAACCTTCCATTTTCTGGTGGTCCAGGTTTACGAGAGTTGAGAATGGGTCGGACGCTTCTGAGAGGTTGACAAGCTCAACGTCCCGGTTCCTTTGCAGGAAATCAGCAACTTGGGGTCTAGGCGCTTGGCTGGATTCTAGCAGAAACATTTCGGCTTCCGGCTCATTAGGATTCTTTGATTCTTTTGCCATCGATCCCATCGATCCTTGGAGGTCCTGCCGCTCCAGCTCTCTTACGAACACGGTCGCGGTCTGGCTCAAGCCAAATTTGTCCGAGAGACCCTCACTCCCGGACTTTTTGTCATCAGAGCCGGCCGAGGACTTGACGAACTTTCCATTCTCTGCCCACTCGTTGAATCGCGAATCGTTATGCGACAGCCCCTCTACGAGCCAAGACGCCGGAGACTTCAAGACAACCCTAGCACCGGCCTCGATGGTGCTTCGAAAAGCAGAGGATAGGAATGATATCGTTCGCGTACCAGTATCGTGAAGCACTAGGTATCGTTTCCCGAATTTTATGAGACTCTGAGGAAAGAGGCTGCTCTTCAGGAACCTAGTTGTTCCAGTAAGAGTCCGGATGGAAAAGGCTAGCAGGCAATACAGTGCGGAACTGATAATCAGCCCCATCTCGTAGGAGAAAGGAATTATCGGTGATAAGAGGAAGAAAATTACCAGTCCCACAGTTGGAAAGCAAAGCCAGCTAGACAGCATCAAGAGGAGAGAATTTCTAGTATACGAGGTCTGAGCACGACGAAGAGATGAAAGAAGCAGAAGGGAAGGATACAAGATGATAGGAATTGCAAGAACGATAGTGAACGCAGTGTACCATGAGGGAAAGGATGGCAGTACATAGGCCTCACTCCCGTATGATGTAAGGGAAGATGTAACCGGTTCAAAGGCAAGTGTGACTGCAAGCCAGGTACCAAGGATGAGAAGAAACACGGGAAACAACATGGTTCTCTTGAGAATGATCTTCACAGATTCTCCCCATGTTCTAGCTTCAGGACAGAACTGAACAACTGCTGCAGTATGGCCAAAGTTCATGGCGACCAAAAAGAAACCGATCAGCATTATGTAGGTTGCAATGGTGTTTTGGGCTAGGATTCTATCTATATCGGCCGCCAGAATTAGGAAGAAGTAGATGTTGAGCCGAATTAGGTTGCGTCGCGCAATCCCGACAAACGAAGGTTTCTGTCTGATAAGCAGCCATAAGGAAAGGGCTGGGGCCACCATCGCAACTAGGTCTAGATAAACGGGGGTGGACATGTTACCCTTTCTTAGTCCTGTGAGTGTTCGTGATAGTGTGTTTGCAGAGTGGCGAAGGTTTCAAGATGACGTAACTGAGCGGTGCGGCCTATTGTTACTCGACTTGTCACGCGCCACGGTCCTTCTCTTGAGGGTCGAAACAGCCACTTCGACCCTTCGCTTTAGCAAAGCGTATCCTTCCTCGGTCAGCCTCTTCCGACGCCGATTCCCAGCCCAGATAGGGCGTCCCCACATTGGGTCCGATGTGTATCTTGGAATCAAGTGCCAGTGAAGATGTGGCATGGAGTTCCCCAGCAACTCGTAGTTCATCTTGTCAGGATTGAACGCCTTAGATAGCGCGTTTACAACTAGTGACATGTCTTCTAGAAACTGTTTGCGATCCCTGTCAGCCAGATTGTACAGTTCTTCTTCGTGCCATTTCAGAGTCAGAAAAGTGTAGCCTTCGAAAGCCTGGTCCGGATTCAACTTGGCAACTGACGTGCGTGACTCGTAGAAGACTAGATTCTTGGGCTCGTAGACGCTCTGGCACATCCAGCAGTCGGGCAGTAAACGTGGCAAGAGAGACGATGCTGAGCCCGGAACCCGATTGTTTTTAAGATAATGATAGGAATGCCGGTTCGAGGTCTGAGACCTTCGATTCCACGAGGAGAACGAGTTTGGGTGTCAAATGTTGACTCTCGGATTCGTAGGGAAGCTTTCCAGAGAATACGACCCTCGCCAGTCAGAGCAGGAGATCCTCAACTGGTGGAGTACTAACCGGACCTATCAGAAGACAAAGAAGAAACTCGTCAAGCGTCCCAAGTTCTACTTTCTAGACGGTCCGCCGTATGTAACCAATGCTCCCCATGTGGGGATTGCATGGAACAAGACTCTCAAAGATATCGTCATCAGATACTATAGGATGAAAGGCTTCAATGTCCACGATCAGCCGGGCTATGACTGCCACGGCCTTCCTATCGAAGTAATGATAGAGAAGTCGTTGAAGCTAGGCTCGAAAAAGGACATCGAGAATGTTGTCGGAGTGGACCGGTTCATCGCCGAGTGCAAGAAATTTGCCGAAGAAAATGTCCAAGCTCAGACTAGGGTTTTTAGAGACCTCGGGATCTGGATGGACTGGGACAACCCCTACCTGACTTACAAGGATAGTTACATTGAATCTGTCTGGTGGACGATAAAGCGGGCCCAAGAGGAACGTCTTCTCTACAAGGCGTTGAAGGTAGTCCACTGGTGTCCCCGCTGCGAGACAGCCCTCGCGGGGTACGAGGTTACAGACGAGTACAGAACCGTTCAAGACTTCTCTATCTATGTGAAACTCCCACTGGTCGACAAGCCGGGAGAGTTCATACTCATCTGGACCACAACGCCTTGGACCCTCCCAGCAAACCTGGGCGTGATGGTCCACCCAGACAAGCGCTACATCCTGGTAGAGGTCGACGGAGACAAGCTCATAGTTGCCAAAGAGAGGCTTGAACAAGTCTTCGGAGGACGAAGCTACAAGATCTTAGAGGAGTATCAAGGACGAGAACTGGAGGGCACGCAGTATCGCCCACCACTCCAAGAAGAAACGCAGGCCCAGATCGGCGCAGACCGGCATCGGGTCCTGCTCAGTGCTGAACACGTTTCAATGCTTGAAGGAACCGGGGCCGTCCACACTGCCCCAGGGCATGGAGAAGAGGACTTCGAGGTCGGCACGAAGTATGGACTGCCTCCCTTCTCGCCGGTAGACCAGTCAGGTCGCTTCACGAACGAGGCTGGAAAGTACGCGGGGCTGTTGGTTAGAGACGCGAACAGAGTGATCATCGAAGATCTCCGGGCTAAGAATCTTCTTTGGAAGGAGGAGACAATCGAGCACTCGTATCCTCACTGCTGGAGGTGCAAAACGGCCCTCATTCTTAGAGCGACAGATCAATGGTTTGTCAAAGTCACTTCTATCAAGGAAAAAATGCTGAGCGAGAACCAGAAGGTCCGATGGGTGCCGGAATGGGCCGGGTCCAAGAGGTTCCACGACTGGCTTGAAGGCGCCCGAGACTGGGTAATATCGCGCCAGCGCTACTGGGGTGTCCCACTCCCAATCTGGACCTGTGAGAAGTGCGGAGAACACACCGTAATTGGTTCAAAGAAAGAGCTCGTCAAACTAGCTCTACACCCACCGAAAGAGTTTGAACTGCATCGGAACGGCGTCGACAAAATACAGGTCAGGTGCAAATGCGGAGGAACCGCGAAAAGAGAGCCTGACACTCTTGACGTCTGGGGGGACTCGGGCGCTGCGTCTTGGGCCAGCCTCCGCTATCCAAAGAATTCTGTTGAGCTAAAAAAGTGGTGGCCAGCGGACCTTATCGTTGAAGCACATGATCAGACAAGAGGCTGGTTCTACAACCAGCTCGTCTCTGGCGTCCTTGCCTTCAGCGGAGGCCCCTACCGAACGGTGTTGATGCACGGCCATACCCTCGATGAGCATGGAGAAAAGATGAGCAAGTCGAAAGGAAACTTCGTCAGCCCAGATGACGTTGTTGGCAAGTACAGCCGGGATGCCCTTCGATTCTACACCGTTCAGTCAACCCTCTGGGAGGACTTCCAGTTCTCATGGAATGCCGTCGAGGTCGCAGCGAAAGACCTCCAGATTGCATGGAACGTTTTCTCTTTCGCAACTCTCTACATGAACCTCGACAAGTTCAAGCCGGATGCCTGGTCGGTCAAGAGACTTTGGAAAAACCTCCGGCCCGAGGACAAATGGCTGGTCTCCCGAAGCGAGAGCTTGCTGAAAGATGTGAGCGGCAACATGGAAGGTCTCGAACTGCACCTAGCGTTGCGGAGGCTCAGAGCGTTCGTAATAGAGGACTTGAGCCACTGGTACATCCGTCTCGTAAGGAGACGGTTCTGGCAGGAGAAGAACAGCAAGGACAAACTTGCATCATACTCGGTTCTCCACCACGCGCTGAGGATCTGGCTGACCCTAGCATCTCCATTCATCCCGTTCTTGACCGAGACAGTCTACCACCAAGCCTTCCGCAAAACTGTGAAGTCGGACCTTGGGAGCATTCACATGTCCTCTTGGCCAAACTCCCGAGCAGGATGGATCAACAGGAGACTTGAGGAGAACATGGACATAGTGCAACAGGTCTCGGCAGCAACATCATCAGCGAGGCAATCGAAGAAAATAAAACTCCGCCAACCAGTTGCTAGGACCCTCATCGTTACGGACAATGACAAGGTGAAGCGAGCGGTCAAGAGTCTCCGACCATTGTTCCTGCAACAGACAAACTCGAAAGACATCCGACTCGTCGGCCTCGAAGAGGAAGAACAACTCAAGAAGCTCATAGTTGAACCTAACTTCAAGGGACTCGGGCCCGTTTTCAAGGGAGACGCCAACAAGGTCGCGGAAGCACTACGGTCGACAGATGGGCGACAACTCTTCGAAGCCCTTCAAGCGGACAAATCTTACACATTGAAAGTGAATGATCGAGACTACACAATTACGGGTCAGATGGTCTCATTCAAGGAGGAAATGCCAGAGAACTTTTCAACGGGAAGTTTCGATGAAGGCCGCGTTTACATCGATCTCGCCATTCCAAAGGAACTGGTAAGAGAAGGCTTCGTGCGGGAAATTGTCAGACGATTACAAGAGATGAGGAAACGACTCGACCTTCCAGTAGACGCGTTCGTGGAGGCATACGTGACTGTACCTGACCCACAGAAGCTGGAATGGTTGGAGGATGAACGAGATTACCTCATGGAGGAAGTCAGAGCAAAGGCACTGCAACTTCTACGTCCCGACCAAGAAAAGCCGAAAGCGAGCGCCGAAGAAAACTGGCTGATAGAAGGCTACACGTTCCAGATGGGCCTATTGTCCAAGAACGTGCAACCTTTAGAGAGCTGAGTCGGGACGACGTGCACAGAGTAGGCTTTCTCGTCAACCCGATAGCTGGAATGGGCGGGGCAGTAGGGCTCAAGGGCACCGACGGAAAAAAAACATTGCGGGAAGCTCTTCGAAAGGGCGCGAAACCAGTCTCCCTCGATAGGGGCCTGAAATTCTTGGCAGAGGTTCAGAGAACCGGCAAGGGCATCGAATTCCTGATCGCCCCGGGAAGAATGGGAGAGAACATTGCCGACCAATTGAAACTTCAGTATGAAACGATCGGGCGAATTGGAAGAACAACCACTTCCGAAGATAGCGTTCGAGTCGCGCGTCGCATGAAGAAGAAAAGAGCAGACTTGATAGTTTTTTGCGGCGGAGATGGAACCGCCCGAGATGTGCTGAAAGGCGTTGGCCAGGATGCTGCAGCGCTAGGCGTCCCTGCAGGTGTGAAGATCTACTCATCTGTCTTTGCCATCAATCCCATGGCCGCGGCAGAGTCTACTGTCGCGTTTCTCAACGGCCAGGCCCGTAAAAGATTGGGAGAAGTCGTCGATGTGGATGAAGTTGCGTTCAGAAAGAGCCGATTGTCAGTCAAGATGTTCGGCCATCTTACAACTCCCGATTCGGGCCCGCTGATGCAAGGATCAAAATCGGCCACAGGATCATCTGAAGATGCTGAACTGGAGGCGATTGCTGAATATTTCGTCGAAGAGATCGACCCAGTCGGTACTTACATTCTGGGTCCGGGTTCAACGGTGGAACGGATCGCGAAGCGTTTGGGAGTCAAGAAGACGCTCCTTGGAGTTGATGCTGTGAAGGGTGACGGGACGTTATTGGGACGGGATGTGAACGAGAAAGCTTTGCTGCGCCTGGTCAGCAAAGATTCTACGAAAATCGTTATTTCCCCGATTGGTGGACAAGGCTTCCTGTTCGGACGAGGAAACCAACAGATCAGCCCGGAAATAACTCGCAGGGTGGGCATCGAGAACATTATCGTGGTTGGATCAAGAAGCAAGATCGAAGCCCTACATCCCCGACGCCTTCTTACTGACTCGGGTGATGAGGAGACAGATGGACAGCTACGAGGTTACCGGCGAGTAATCACTGGATACAGAGAAGAAATGGTCGTTAAAGTAGAATAGGAGAACCGGTTCCCTCAGCGGACCGCTCTTGTGCCCCCATATCAATGGGGAACAGTAACACTACACTCTAACTTGGACAGACCCGCTAAGCTAGCGATTGGTCATGCCTGCATCTCGCGGAAAGACCTCTAAGAAAAAAGCGAAATCCAAACACGTGACAAAACCTCGAAAGGCCTCGCATCCCCACAAGTCTTCTCCAAATAGCCGTTCTCATTCCAAAAGTAAGAGTGCAGTGAAGAAAGACGACATCACATACGTGTACGAGTGTACTCGTCCCGGTTGTGGCTACAAGATCTGGAGGGACGACAAAGGTGAACCGGGGCAATTACGTAACGATTTGAAGTGCCCAAAGTGCCACCACGTAGAATTCCGATGCTTGGGAAAAGGCGACTTGCCCGAAAGCTTCCAAGTTCCGATTCCCACAAACCCTGTCGATCTCGACGCAGTTAGAGCATCTGAGATAGGATCGAACTAGAAAATCATTCATTTTCAGGGCCAAGAACCTTCAACAGTTACGATGAACAACGATCTCTCCTCGTCCGGGCTGATTCAGAAAGAGTGAGACACAAGTCCATCCGCAAAAGAATGTGTCAAGATATTTTCGATGGTGCGGGGGGTGGGATTCGAACCCACGAAGGCCTACGCCACAGGATCTCTCCTGAAGCCGGATCTTAAGTCAAGCACCGCTCCGTCTGAGCGGTCCTGCCCCTTTGACCTGAATCCCGCCCTACGGGACAGGATCCCATAGTGGTCTCGGGAACCCCCGCTTTCGGCTCCACGAGGCAATAATCCATTCTTAAAGCCAATCTAGCAAGAGATCCTGCCCAAGGCGCAGGACTTCCTGAAGTCTCCGATCGACACCCCCCGTTCTCGGGTCTGAGATACAATCTCTACAAATCCAGCAAGTGTCAGCGTTCTTCTTGCAGAAGGGTCTGGCGGAAAAGATGTCTCCCAGCAGGACCGTTCGGAGGTCCGTTACGCCAGATTCTGTCAAAGGCCTCATGATCATCGAGGCAATGGTGATCGCTTTCTTCTCGTTCTGGCTAGCTAACGAGTACGTCTATAACGTATACTTCCGAATCTACGTGAACAGCGTCTTTGTCGAGCATTTCACAACCTACACGATCGCACTAGGACTTGGAATTGGCCTAGCGGGGACAGCTGCCGCAGCGACCCTTTACAAGAGCCTTAGAGACGCCAAATTGAAACTAGAATTCGTCGCCCCGAAGATTAGAGGTTCTCTTGAGCAAATGCTAGCAAGTCTTCCCTCAATGGAGCCGCAAGCGGTGATTCCACCAATTAGCAATGCTCCGGCCGTCCCAACTCAACCTGTCCAGGAGGCTACGACAACCATTAGCCCCATTTTCCCTGCTTCTCCTCTGCCGTCTACGGAAGAGGAGAAATAATTTCCTTTAGGGTTTCTCGCCCAGCTCTCTAGCGAACTCCGTCAGCAGTTCTCTCTGCCGGCGAGAGAGATCTTTCGGAATTTCAACATCAATTCTTACAAGCTCATCGCCTCGTCCCCATCCTCCAACCCTTGGGAAGCCCTTGCCTTCTAGGCGAAACACTGTTCCTGGTCTTGTCCCTGGTGGAATCTTTAGCTGTGCCTTCCCATCGATAGATGGCACTTGAAGCTCTCCGCCGAGAGCGGCTCTGGGAAAACTGACTTTTGTCTCATAGAGAATATTGTCTCCGTCGCGTTTGAACTCCGAGTGCGGCTTCAATCTTATCCGAACATAGAGATCTCCGCTACGCCCTCCTTGAACAGCGTTTCCCTCTCCCCTGATTCGAAGGCTCTGGCCTTCGTCAGCTCCGGGGGGAACTTTCACTTGGAGTTTGGTCCTAGTTCGTGAAAGGCCGCTTCCACCGCAGTTCTTGCACGGTTTATCGATGATGCTTCCTTCCCCTCTACATTTGGGGCAGGTGGTTATCTGGACGAGCTGAGCGAAGCCAGCTCGACGCACTGTTTGAACTTGGCCTCGGCCGCGACAATTACTACAGGTCTTCCTAGAGCTACCGGGCTGGGCCCCGGACCCGTTGCATTCTTTGCACTCTGCAAGCCGGGGAACCTCTATCTCCCTGGTCGCTCCACGAGCGACCTCGTCAAAGCTAATCTGTAAATCGTAGACTAGGTCCTCGCCTCTGGACGGGCCGCTTGGGCTTTCGAAGTTCTGGAACCCTCCGAATCCGCCGAGGATTCGTTCCACGAAGCTGCTGAAACCTCCCCCGAATGAACCGAAACCCATGTCTCGGAATATGGAGTCAAAGTCCGCGCCTCGGAAAATATCCTCCGCGTTATATTTCTGGTAGATGCCCTCTCGCCCGAACTGGTCGTACTGTTTTCGCTTCTCGTCATCGGAGAGTATCGCGTAGGCTTCTGAGATTTCCTTGAACTTCTCGGTGGCCTCAGGCGCTTTGTTCCTGTCCGGGTGATACTGTAGGGCGAGCTTTCGGTAAGAGCCCTTTATGTCATCTTTGGACGCGTTTCGAGTAACCCCGAGCACGTCATAATAGTCTCGCTTCTCCATTCTTTCCGATTCATCTCGCTCTACCGAGAGCCTTCGTCCTTTACCTCTCTGAACTCCGCGTCTACAACATTATCATCCTTAGACGGGTTGGCTCCTGGAGCTGCTGCCTGCTGGGTGGGCTCACCGGGCTTCTGGGCGGTGACCTTCTGGTAGATCTCGGCGCCGATCTTCTGGAGAATTCGTGAGAGGTCGTCGCTGGCCGATTTTATCTTTTCAGATTCCTTACCGGACAATGCCGCTCTCAAGGTGCCTGCAGCCTTGTCGATCGTTTCGACCTGTTCCTTGGTAATCTTGTCTTTCAACTCGTCTTTGGTCTTGTCAGCGGTGTAGAGCATGCTTTCCGCGGTGTTCCTGAGCTCTACCTCTTCCTTTCGTTTCTTATCCTGATCTGAAAACTGCTCGGCTTCGTGGACCATCTTCTCCTTCTGATCCTTCGATAGCTTGGTCGAGGCGGCGATCGTGATCTTGTTCTCTTTCGAGGTGGCTAGGTCTTTTGCCGATACATTCAGGATCCCGTTTGCGTCGATGTCGAAGGTTACTTCGATTTGAGGAATGCCTCGTGGAGCCGGCGGGATACCTGTCAGATTGAACATGCCTAAGGATATGTTGTCCGTCGCCATGGCCCGCTCTCCCTGAAGCACGTGAATGGTAACGGTGGTTTGGGAGTCAGCTGCTGTCGAGAATATCTGGCTGCGCTTTGTCGGGATGGTAGTGTTTCTCTCCATGATCTTTGTGGCGACGCCTCCCAGTGTTTCTACGCCTAATGACAGCGGAGTGACGTCCAACAAGAGGATGTCCTTGACCTCTCCGGCGAGAACTGCGCCTTGAATGGCGGCTCCGACGGCGACGCATTCCATAGGGTCGACGCCGCGCTCGGCTTGTTTGCCGATTATATCCTCGACGAATTTTCGTACGAGTGGCATTCGGGTCTGGCCTCCGATGAGTATGATCCTGTCCACGTCTTTCGAGGTAAGCTTGGCATCATCTAGAGTCCTCTTGATCGGCGTCTCAACTCTCCGGACAATGGGATTCGCGAGCTCTTCTAGCTTGGCCCTAGTCACGGTTGTGTGGAGATGTTTAGGCTGGGATGAGTCTGCTGAAATGAAGGGTAGATCGACATCGGTTGTGAGTAGGGTTGAGAGTTCGATCTTCGCCTTTTCTGCGGCTTCCTTGAGCCGAGTCATGGCCATGCGATCGTTTCGTAGGCTTATGCCGGTCTGGCGCTGAAACTCGGTGAGCAAGTACTCGACGATCGCGTTGTCAATGTCTGTCCCTCCTGTCTGCGTGTCTCCGCTCGTCGCCAGGACCTGGAATACTCCACCGCCAAATTCCATCAGGGTGACGTCATGTGTTCCGCCTCCGAAGCTGAACACCATGATCTTCATCTCTTTGTCCGCCTTGTCCAGTCCGTAAGCGAGACAGGCGGCGGTGGGCTCGTTGATTATTCTGGCAACTTCGAAGCCAGCAATTTCTCCGGCGTCCTTGGTTGCTTGTCGTTGGTTATCGTTAAAGTGGGCGGGGACGGTGATTACCGCTTTCTTTGTCGGGCGTCCAAGAAACGGCTCGGCGTCTTGTCTTATCTTTTGGAGTATAAACGCGGAGAGTTGCTGTGGAGTATAGTCTTTCCCGGCGATATGGACTTTGTAGTCGGTGCCCATCTTCCTCT
>VBBT01000171.1 GCA_005881695.1 Candidatus Bathyarchaeota archaeon
TCCATAGAACCGGTGGAGGGCGGCGACCATGATCACGAGTCCTTGGCGCATTCCGCGCTTGAAGAGTTCGCCTCTGATATCGTACCACTTGTCCAGCCAGTAATCGATCTTCCTCATCTTCTGTACCTGTCCATTCGAATCCTTCACCGCGACAGTCCCAGAGAGCTTCTTCAACGCCTTCGTCATATCATCCGCAAACAACAACACCGCCTTCGGAGGCTTACGGAACCGTTTGAACAGCTTATCCATATTTTCAAACAATGCTGGAAGATCGCGTGTTGATCGGAGGGCCTTCACATTCTCCTGACCGTACCTACGCGCTAAAGCTTGAGCAAGCGACTCCGCCAAAGTAGTCTTACCAGTATTCGGTTTCCCGAAGATTATGATGTTCAAATGGTGAATCGCATTGTCCTTACCGATCGACTCTGGAAGAGGATCAGGAATCAGTCCATCCAGGATAGTGTCCAGGTCAAGCTTGTAGTAGGTAACCTTCGCCAGTTTATCCGCGCTTGGAATGGCCGACTTGGCCAGGCTCGAGCTTACGGTGGTAATCTCCGAAGGTGCGCGAACAATACTGCTTGGCGAAGGAATGATGTCAGTGTCTTCCGATTCTGACAAGGCTAAACGCCTAACCCCTCAGGGCCTCAATCGGGGTAGTTACACGCTTCGCCGGCTCTCACGAGGAAAACCCTCTTCAAGACCCACACGACATGTCCACTCATGAAGCTGATACTCGAGGAAGCCCTCCGTGAAAAGGCCATAAGAGTAGACCTGGCCTGGACCCTTTTCTTTGAGAAGCCAACAATCCCCGAAGGACACGGCGGAAGACTAATACCGTTCACCAACTGGCTCTGGGACGAGCTCGGCAAGAAAGCAGGAAACCTGAACCGGAACTCCATCAACGAACTGACTCTGACGATACCCTCTATAAGCGAGCAGGGAATGGATTTCCTGTTACGTCTAGCATCTTTCTGGTCAAACGAAATTTACCTGAAGAAGGACGGGGTGCTTTCAGAGAACCTCTGGAGGAAGCCGGTCATAAACGTCTTTGATGATAGTAAGCTAGACGGATCTGAACGTTCGCTAACGAGGAAACGGGAAGGATACTATACACGGTTCCTCATGCCGTTGCTCGGGCCCGGAAGGACTGCCTTCAGGGTCGAAGTGATCGAGAATGGTGAATCGTCCGCTCGATTACACAGCCACAGCGAAGTCGACGAGTACTATCTGATTCTCGAAGGGTCGGGAACCCTCAGATTCAACGATAAGGAAATCGCCGTCCATCGGGGGGACCTGATCGGAAAGCCAACGGGACCGGATGATGCTTCCCAACTGATCGCGGATCAGGGAGAACTCCTGCGTATACTCGATATGGAGGTGTGGCACGACCGTCCCGACAACTCCAAGGATCTAATCCACAATCCGGATTTCAACGAGATCTTCATGAGAGGACGGGGCTGGGGCGCTCTAGTCCCAGCAGACGCCCTTCTCAACCCCAGCGACTTTGGACAATACTACAATGAAAGCTACAAGCGAACCAAGGATGGCGGGTGGGTTCCCTCGAAAGCCCGCGGGCACAAGAAGATTAGGACGTCACCGTCAAATTCAAAAGGGTCAGAAAAGTAACAGTCTATTATGAGCGCTTCGAAGCTTATCGACAAACAGATCGCGGAACTGCCTGACTGGCGCGGCAAAACGATAACCAAGCTTCGTAAGATCATCCACGAGGCTGATCCCGAGATTGCCGAAGAGTGGAAGTGGAACACCGCGGTGTTTTCTCACAATGGGCTGGTTGTAGCGGTAGGCGCTTTCAAGGGAAATGTGAAGATGAACTTCTTCCAAGGCGCAAATCTTCCGGACCCACGCAAGCTCTTCAATGCAGGGCTCGATGCAAAGAAAACGCGAGCAATTGACTTCCATGAAACCGACAAGATCAACGAGCCTGCGCTGAAAGATCTGATTCGAGCCGCCGTAACCCAGAATCGTTCTAACCCCACAGGCCAATAAGCCAAAGTCTTGGTCTAAACAGCTCAAGAGTATTTCTTCCAGGTCCATTCGGGAACAAAACTAGTGACTAGAATGACAAGGAAAGCGAGCCAGAACAGGTTCCAGCTGAATGAGATGATTGAAAGCACGTTCAACGCGCCGACGATGCTGAGTATTGGAAAGAGGATTCCATCTATTCTGCAGTGGACCCTCCCGCAGGATCGGCCATTTATGAGACAGCCTGTTCCTGCCCACGCGACAGCTAATACCCAGAGAACATCTCTAGCAGTAAGCGACAATGCTGATTCACCGTAAGCTATGCCGGCTACTACTACCAGAACAACAGGTACGCCCCAGATCAAATAGCACCAGGGAGCCCTTTCGAGGTTTCTCCCACGAGACGGTTTTGAAGAAGGCTGGACTGGGAGTTCCATGAATACTACACGCCGACCTCCTTTTCTCCGGTGCGCTTAGGCTGAACGGCTGGTTTCTTTCCTTGTGCAACAGTGTGTTGTCAATGGTATGACCTCGGTGTCCTTCGATTTCACCATGACCATACCCCCTGGCCCTTCAATGACTCAATCCAGGTAGTCAAATCCTTCGCCCACCCTTGATAGG
>VBBT01000117.1 GCA_005881695.1 Candidatus Bathyarchaeota archaeon
GATCTCTATCGACTGAAGAAGGTCATAGGCAATGACAGGCATCATGATGTTGAGCTCCAGTTGGCCCAGTGAGCCACAGACGGTGATCGCAACATCGTTTCCGATGACTTGGGCGGCGACCAAGTTGACAGCTTCCGGTATCACGGGGTTGACTTTTCCCGGCATTATGCTCGATCCAGGCTCCGTGGCAGGCATGTCTATCTCTCCCAAGCCGCTCCGGGGTCCAGAGTTGAGCAGCCGGAGATCATTGGCGATCTTCATCAGGCTGGCGGCAATAGCCTTGAGGAGTCCGCTTGCCTCGACGCACGCGTCCTTTCCCTGCATTGATTCGAATACGTTCTCAGCTTTCTTGAAGTTGAAGCCTGTAAGTCTGTTAACTTCTTTTATTGCCAGCTCTGCGTATTTAGGATGAGCATTCAGGCCGGTGCCGGTGGCAGTGCCTCCGAGCGGTAATTCTAACAACGTGTCCCTAGCTAGTTCTGCTCTTCTAATACCGTGTCGAATCATGCTGGCATAGGCGCTGAATTCCTGGCCAAGCGTTACCGGTACAGCGTCTTGAAGATGGGTTCGCCCAGCTTTGACAACATCGTCAAACTCGACAGTCTTCTTCTCCAACGCCTTGGCGAGCGATTGTAGAGCAGGAATAAGTTTCCTACCAATGTCTTCTGCTGCAGAAACATGGATGGCGGTTGGGAAGACGTCATTTGTGGATTGGCACATGTTCACGTGATCATTCGGATGAATGAGCTTCTTGTCTCCACGTTTTCCCCCGAGAAGCTCGATAGCACGATTTGCAATCACTTCGTTAGCATTCATGTTGGTCGAGGTGCCGCTACCCGTCTGGAAGACGTCGACCACAAACTGCTCATAGAGTGAGCCATCCATTATTTCCTTAGCAGCAGAAACAATGGCTTCGCCTTTTTTCGGGTCCAAGAGCTCGAGTTGCATATTCGCTTTCGCCGCGGCAAGTTTGACCAGAGCCATAGCCCGAATGAAATTCCTTGGTAGACGAACCCCTGAGATCGGGAAGTTTTCAACGGCCCTCTGGGTCTGAGCCCCGTAATACGCGTTTTTCGGGACTTTGACCTCTCCCATTGTATCACTCTCAACCCGGTATTCCTCAACCGTTACCATTGTATGGTCGACTAACGACTCGAAGGATTTGGCGGACTAAAAAAGACTCTCTATCTAGGCATAGAACAATACATCAGAGCAGCTTAGCAAATGAGTTCGAAGCGAAAATAGTTTCGCTACTCTCTACGGACTAAACAAAGGTGCTCTCCCAACTAATGCGAATTGTTTTCGGTAAAGAGGATACAGCACAACAGTATTGTTTTACGTAAACAGATTGAAGAGGTTACATCTCTTCTCAAGCAAATAGATCAAGACCGGAAAGCCCTCCGTCACAACAACAAACACTAGGGCCTGTCGGGGATCGAGGCTACAATTTCCCAGTACGCGCTGTAACATTTACATTACCGATTCGTTTCGCTCCAAGCACTTCAGGGACCTTACTATGAAGCTAGTTAGATTTCAGCAGAAAACGGGAGAGAACAGAATTGGCGTCATGGTAGATGCGAACCACGTCACAGAGATACCCGGGGTAAAGGTCTCCTCTGAGCCACTTCTCGAATTCCTTAACGACCCCAAGGCAGAATCCAAAGCCCGACTAGCAGCAGATTCTGCGAAGAAGAATTTGAACGGAGGCAAACAAAACGAGAGGGGGTATTGGAGGCTTGACTCGGTTACCGTGTTGCCGCCGATAGCACATCCAACCAAGATCATCTGTATGGGCGGCAACTTTTCAGACCATTTGGCTGAGGGGAGCAGTTCGCTTCCGCCTTTTCCGATATCTTTTCTCAAGGCGCCCACATCTCTTGTTGGTCACCGGGCCCCAGTAATCTATCCGAGGAAGGTGAAGCTTCTTGATTACGAGGTTGAGCTTGCCACGGTTATCGGGAAAGAGTGTAAGGATGTTCCAAGGAAGGACGCCCTCGACTACGTGGCAGGCTTCTCAGTGTTCAACGACATCAGTGCTAGAGATATTCAGTTTGCCGAAATGAAACGGGGATTCTGTAATCTCGGCAAGAACTTCGACACGTTCGGTCCCATGGGACCATGCCTGGTAACTCCAGATCAGGCGGGAAACCCGGACAATCTCGGGATGGAACTCCGGGTCAATGGTCAAATCCGCCAACTGTCAAGCACGAAGAAAATGGTGTTCAAAGTTCGAGAGCTCGTTGAGTTCTTCTCGTCCATGACCTTAGAGCCTGGTGACATCATAACGTCAGGCACTCCTTCAGGAGTCGCGATTTACAGGAAACCAGACAAAGAACCCTACCTCCTCAGACCGGGAGATGGGATAGAGGCGAAGGTCGAAAACCTTGGATGCCTCCAGAATACAGTAGTCGATGCGCAGCGAGCTTACAACACTGCTCTGTCATTACGGTCCGGAAACTAGACCGGGCCTATTTTGATGGCCCGCTCTTCGAGCTTCTTAGGGAATGGAGAAACAAGGGATCTGACGGTCTTGCTTCCTTCACGGTCCCGGGTCATGTAAGACTCCCAGCCCATCTTGACAATATGGCTCAGTATAGCTGAGAAGGTGGGTTTAGGCGGATCCATTCTGTCGTAATGCCTCTTCATCTCATCGAGTAGTTCCTTCGGGATTCTAACAGAGTAGGGAATTGTTGTGGGCAAGCTTGTAACACACTACACTACACTACGCACTTCTCCATTCAGCACAGTCGAGTGTTTTTGCTGGTGTTGTAACTTGTCCCTTTAATCGCAAGTAACGAGTATTGTTGCGATCGAGGTGATCCCGAAATGAAAGAAGCTGAGGTCAGGCGATACGTTGACGAAGATGTTGTGGGACAAAGACTTGATGGACTGTTCCTGGAAGGACATGTGGAAGAGCGAGAGGGAGTTCCTCATGTTGTTCAGGCAGACAATAACGGGGAGTGCGTCCCACATGACCAGATCAGATGGCTAGTACGGTCCTACCGATATTGCTAGCTGGGAAAACCGCCCGAATTCTTTTTCAACGTAAGGTTCGGGACATCCCGTAGGGCCCGTAGCTCAGCCAGGTTACTTTCGTCCATCTTCGAATGTTATAGTCGTGGGTCGGCTGTTAGGCCGAAAGGAACTCATGACTGGATACAGGGCAGTCTTCGTCGAGGGAAAGCAAAAGGAGTTTCTCACGCACGCAAAGGAATTGTCCAGGCTGAGTTGGGAACGTTTCGCCTCCGATATTGGAGTATCCAGTTACAATGTTCTGAGAGCTACCTATCTTAATGAACGTAACACGCTCCCGGTCACCGTTCTCGCCAAAATTGCTCACTTCTTCAATGATGCAACATGGCTTAGCCAGATTGTAGGCTTTCGCCGTTCGCATTGGGGACAGGCCAAGGGAGGGAGTATCTCTTTGAAGAAGTGGCATGCTACAATGCGCAAGAGACCGAAGTCATACCATAACCTACAAAGCCGCCGCTTCCTCAAGGCTCGGTCGTACAATTACGAAACCTCCTATGGTTACGAAGTCCGGTCTCTGCATGAATTGCTTGTTGCGGAGAATCTCATTGCCAATGGGGTCTCACATAGGTATGAACCCGCTGTGCGTTGCGGAAACCACACTCTATTTCCAGATTTCCTTGCAAAAACTGGTTTCGGAAGGGTTCTAATCGAGGTGTCTGGCTTTCGCGCTCCGCATACATGGATACGGTTGTCGGATAAACTAAAGCTGTATCTGTCGTGCAAGGCAGCAGATCGAATATTGGTCGTTCATCTCAAACAAGATAGCGAAACTGCGCTAAAGGTTGCCAGGCAACTAGGTTCACTCATTAGGACAATTTCCATCAGCGACGTGAGACATCTACTTCACAGCGTTGTAAGTTCAAAAGACTCACTCGGGAACGTTCGAATCATATCAATAGCGGAAGCCTTGCAATCCTGCCGCCGCATGAACGGGAAACGATTTCACTGGTATCAATTGATTCAGAAGGTGCCAAAGGCAGAATGGGTTGCTATCCTGGTCCGCTGTGGGTTCTCAGAAGCCGAGATTGAAGAGGTCAGAAAAATTTCTGATCTGAAGAAGCGATTGATTGAGGCAGTCCGCCTAGCCGGCAGCTATAGGTTCGTTCCGCGCGAAGCAATGATAGAGATGATTGCGGGTGCCTATCAGAGCGCTGTATGCCACCACTTCGGTTCAATGAATAATCTTGCTCTTGCCGCTGAGGCGGGAAAAACCTTAGCTAGGGTTTGAGGCCACTCAACTTCCTGTGGGCCCGTAGCTCAGCCAGATCCGAGCCAAGGATCCTGAACAGGTAGAGCACCGGTAGAGCGACGTTAGTGCTCTGGTGAGGCTTTTAGCCTTCGGAGAGGACACCCGGCTGTCCCGGGTTCAATTCCCGGCGGGCCCGCCAAACAAGCGATGGCTGGTAGTTACTATCTGGCTAGGATGGTTTTGTGGGCAGGGGTGGAAGGCGAGGCTTGTCTGGACCCTCGTACCGAATCAGACCTTTCGCCTCTAGAGTTTCTTGAAGCTTGTTGACTGCGATGTGCACCTGAATCTCTTTCTTCGCTCCAGTGCAAACTAGCTTGCCGCTCGCGAACACGAGAATTACTACCTTGGGCTCGTCCATTCTGTAGATGAGTCCCGGAAATTGTTCCGGCTCATACATTGTCTTCTTCAAACCGTAAACCGCTTTCTCGAGATCAATATGGCCTCCTAGGCCACACGACGCGACAATGTTCTGTATCATTATTTCGGGCCTGCCAAGGATCACGATTCCATCTCTCTTGAGTTCGTCAACCACTTTCAATACTGCCTGGCGCGCCTGCCGCTCAGATTTGGCGCCGGTGCAAACCATTTTTCCAGAGCTGAAGATCAAGGTCGCGGTCTTCGGCTTCTTCAATCGATAGACTAAACCTGGAAATTGTTCTGGGCGGTATTCGACTCCGGGGAAGACTCGGACTATTGCGTTGAGGTCGATTCTTTGTTTCAGGGTTGCCGAAGCAACTACATTCTCAATATTGATGAAAGCCCTGTTCTTATCCGACAAATTACGTCAACACTCTTGTTTTGGAGCCCAAAGTTGTCCCCCTTTAAAAGGAGGTTCCTTATATAGGGACGATTGTTCGAAGCCGAAATAGGTCTCACAGCCCATCTAGGGAGAGAGATGGGATTGGAAGACTCGGAGCTTGCCCGGGAACTAGATGCGATTCTCGCTTGCTAGGGAATTTCAAGCATTACGGAGCCGTTCTGTTCTTTGACTTTGTATGTTGTGACTTTCAATGTTGGAATAACTGTGAAAGAGCCTGTACGAACGTCAAACTTCCATCCATGCCATGGGCAGGTGACGACTGAGCCGCTGAGATTCCCTTCCCCTAGGGGCCCGCCGCGATGTAGACAGACGTTCGCCAAGGCGAAATACTCATTCTTAACTCGAAATAGAGCTATGCTTCTTCCGTCGACATTTACAACTTTGCTGAATCCTTCTCTGAGGTCGCTCTTTTCTGCGACTTTTACGAACCTAGTCAATCTGTGACCCGTTCTCCGTTTCATCCGATTTGGTGTTTCCCACTGACTTCTACCATCTCTCGAGGTTCTGACGGCGCAACTCGGTTTCTTGTATAATCGGTCAGCCATTCTTCAAGAGCCCGAATCTGGACGCTATCCGTGCCTAGGACCTCCAGTTCTTCTTTCGTCAGTTTTACAGTTTTGAGTATGATATCCTCTATGTGGGAGGCGTGGATCCTAGTGGGTGGTTTGGGATAGATTTGTGAGAGGTACTCAAAGTCCTCCTGCAAGTGTTCGATGAACAAGATTATGCTGCTTGTAAGATGGGTGGTTCTAACATCTAGAACATTGTTGTAGACACCCAGTAGCATTTCTAGGTCTGACTGGGCTCCCTTCAGCTTTTCTATGTGAAGAGAGATGACATCCTTCGACAACTCCTTCTTTTCCCCTACAGCGGACGTCACGTCGATCACCAATGTGATGAGGAAGGTGGTGAGGAAACCCACCCCGAGCTTGGATCGCAATCTCTCTTTTGCTAGCTTCTCAACAGGTTCGAGCTTCTTCCTGTCACGCCTCGCCACCACCCGATCAACTATCAGGTATGTCACCGGGAGAGTCACCGCGAGTCCGATTAATGCTGAGATCAGACTTAGATCGATGTCGTCGAGGGTTATCGCTAGGGGTTGAACGATGGGTGGAAGCATTGCCTACAGAGGCTTTCCTATAACGTCCCCGTTCTGTTTGAAGTATCCAAGTGGCCACCTAGCCATTGACTGATGAATCGTGTCACCGTTGCACCAGGGCGTCGCGCAGTTCTTTGGCATAGGGTTCAATTGTCCTGGGTCCGAAATCAAACGGCAACTCGGCAGTCTTGAATAACTCAGGCAAGGGCTTGGACCCGCCTAGGGCAAGGGCCCGCTCGTATGCGGAAATTGCTGCTCTTGGGTCTTCACGATATCGTGTCCATAGACCTAACGCCCCCATGAACGCGATTCCGTACTCAATGTAGTAGAAGGGTACTTCGAAGAGGTGTAGTTGTCGTTGCCATTGGGATTGGAGGAATTCCTCGTATCCGCTCCAGCTTTCTGCTCCGCCAAATCTTTTCCTGAGCTTGACCCATTGGTCTTGTCGATCTTCCCGAGTGTGATTCGGGTTGGTGTAGATCCAATGTTGGAAGGCGTCGATTGTTGCGATCCATGCGAGCAGCTTGACGATCGATGCTAAGTGTTCTCGTTTGGAGCGGGCAGCATCTTCCTTGCTGTAGAATGTTCCTTCGAGATGCTCTCCTCCAATTATCTCCATTGCTTGTGAAGCCACTTCTGCAATTTCTAATGGCACGTTCTCGCTTCTGTACTGGTAGGGGAATCCTTTGTCTCTCATTGCAAAGACGTGAAATGCGTGTCCTGACTCATGAAGTAGTGTCCACACGTCGCCGTCGCGCCCGACCGCGTTCATGAATACAAAAGGCAGCCGGATCTCCGAAAGTTCCATGTTGTATCCTCCGGGCGCCTTTCCTTTCCTGCTGTCAAGGTCTAGGAGTTCCAGGCTTGTCATCCTTCTGAGTTCTGCTGCGAACTCAGGGTTGACCTTGTCAAACACCTTGACGCATCCCTGTACCAGCTCGGATGAGGTTTTGAACGGGCGAAGCGCGGGACGGCCCTTGGGGTCGACGGCTAGGTCCCATGGACGCAGGGGTTCAACTTTCAATCCGCGACTTCGTTCCCGGTCGAGTTCATGCATCAGCGGGACGATATATTTTTCGACGGCCTCGTGGTAACTGAAGCAATCTTCCGGGGTGTAGTCGAACCGTTCTTTCTTCCGGAAGATGTAGTCTCTGTAATTGTCAAAGCCGGCGTTTTCCGCGATTCTCTGGCGCAGAGCAATTAATTGGTCGTAGACTTGGTTCAGCGTGTCTCTGTCTTTTTGCCTGCGCGATTCGGAGAGCAGCCATGTTTTCTCTCGAATGTTCCGGTCGGGTTCCTCTAGGAACCGTCCCATCTGTTGCATTGTTCTCTCCTGGCCGTCGTAGATGACTGTCATCGCTCCGGTGGTCTTCTGGAACGATTGCGCGAGCTTCGTCTCTTCTTTTTCGAGTTCAACATTTGCCTCTCGAAAGAGAGCGATGTTGTTCTCTCTCTTCCTGTCGAGCACAAAATATTTCTCATGTGGAAGGCTCTTCCTAGCGGTGGTGCCGAGATATTTGCGGTCCAGCTGGGAGAATCCGATTTTTGCTTCAGGCTCTATGTTTTCGATATAGAACAGGTAGTCTTTCTCGCGGGCAGGGTCATCGGTTTGACATGTCATTCTCGCGTATCGAATGGATTGTTCTTCTGCCAAAGCGGATGCAAGTTCGGACTCGTCTCTGAGCCACTTTTCAAGGTCGGCAGCTGAATGAACCGTGCGATTGTGCAGATTACGAAATAACTCCTTCAGTCTGGTCAGGTCTGTGAGGTCTATCTTGGAGGGAAGAAACTGGCGAGGGTACTCACGGGGAAGGCGGGAATAGTCGAAGGACAATGCTCTCTCATATCCAAGGTCGTGGGTTTCTAGCTTGGGTTAACATAGTTTTTCCCTGCTATGGATGAACGGCCAAAAGATGATGCTGAGGGTCGAATTCTTCACGACCGCAGGCAATTTTAAACCCTGAGAAATTGTACGGTAACATGGTGGATTCTCGACGATAGTCAAGCATCTCTCCGAAGTTGTTCCCGAAAGGGTAGGCGACTTCAGACGTTGGTATCTGTCGAAGGCCGAACCGGGTCACCAGCTCGCAATGAGATATGTAGAACTCACCGGAATCGTTACTCCTCACACACACGACGTTGAAGAGACAATCTTCTACATCGAAGGCAGAGGATCAGCACGCGTCGGCGAGAAAGAGATTAAGGTCAAACCGGGAACAATGCTTGTGATACCACCTGGAAGTGTGCACAGCTCCATTCGAGAAGGATTCGAGCCACTGCGATATCTAGCCATCTTTGTAGGGAATCCAGACCTCTAGTCCACGCGAGTCCGCCATATCCTTGACAGAACCAGAAAACCGGCTCGAGACGGAGCAATCAAAAATTGCTTCGCCCAGGGGCGGTCATTTCGGAATCGTCTATGCTACAAATTCCAACCCCGCAAAAGGTCAGACTTGCCTGATCATCGCGCACGGTGCGGGAGGACCAATGTACTCGCCGTTTATCACGTATTTCCACAAAGGCCTGGCCGAGAAAGGATACCTAACCGTGAAGTTCAACTTTCCATACATGGAAGCTCGACGAAAGATCCCCGACAAGAGAGAGGTCCTAGAAACTAGCTATAGACAGGTTATTGAAGAGGTCAAAGCCAGTAGATACCAGCCAAGGCGGATATTCGTAGGAGGAAAGTCGATGGGGGGCCGTATCGCCTCCCAAGTTGTTGCCTCTGGGGTGGATGTTGAGGGATTGTTCTTCCTCGGTTATCCTCTACATAGACCCGGTCAGCCAGAAATGCTCCGGGATGAACATCTTTACCAGATCAAGAGGCCGATGCTCTTTCTTTCCGGGACCAAGGACCAATTCGCGAAAAGGGAACTCCTTGCGGGAGTTGTGTCGAAATTAGGTGGCAAAGCTGAGATTCACTGGATAGAGGGTGGCGACCATAGTTTCAACACGCACCAAGGGAAAGACGATCTAGTCAAGAGCTACGATGAAGCCATTGAGACTCTCGATCTTTGGCTGAAAGCTCACAGCGTATAGACGCTCGAAGCGGTTCAGTGTAGTGTTTAAATCGTGGAACAGCCCGAATCTCAGTAGCCATGTGCGACACCTGTGGCTGTTCTTCCGAGCAGGAAGATAAGAGCGGCGAGGAAGCCTAGCCCTCAGCCTGCCGGGGCGTAAGTTTCCCAAATATCCACAGAAAGGGCTCCAAACCAGCCTTTTCCATTTTTCAACATATCCCAGACGTGTCTCTGAGTCAGTTCTAATCTAGAAGATCTTCGGGAACCCGAAGAGCGCGCCGACCAGCAAGGCGCCTAGAACGAATGTGAGAACCACGAGCACGACGATTGCCATTATGGCCACGCCGACAGCTCCAAGCCATCCAGTCTTGAAGTAGTGCTTGACAAGGAGGAGGAAGATTAGCAGACCGATGAGCAGGCCAAGTAGTCCCTGAACAAATACAATGACGGCCCCTACTAGGAAAGTTCCTGTGCCGGCTACGGCTATGGCTTCGCCGAAGGTGACCTTTCGGCCGACCACAATTTCTCCTGCTAGCCAGAGTACGAAGCCCATTACTAAGAGATAGATTATGAAGAGTATTATGAACGAGACGAGGGTGGTGCCGATTCCGATGCTTGGGATCATAGGATTTGCCATTGTCGGTTACCTTCGCCGATGGGTTGTTGTTTCAAGTTATCCTTGTTGAAACCGCGTTCGTTGTCTGGTAGTAATCATCGATCGTCCTTCTCTGTTTCTTTGGGAAGGTTTAAGCTTGCCAGCTTTTCCGGGATAGCTTTGCCCAGGACAAGTATGCCGGGCTCGCGCCCCATTCCCGAAATATGGAGTGCGTAGAGGTAGTATAGCCCGGTCCGCGGCTCGCGGGAGCCGGCCGAGAGTATGCACGGCTGTCACCCGTGCGACACTCGAGAAATTCTCGAGCGCGTTGCGGGTTCGAATCCCGCCCTGGGCGCCAAGCAATCGCTAGTTCCCAGGAACGGATTCGGATAGTATTACTTTATTCCAAACGAGAGGGTCTGGCTTGCCGCAAGCGTATAGGCGCCGATGTTCATGTTAGATGTGTCAGCGGTGAAAGTCAGCGTCACTTGCATGACGAATGTTAGGCCCTGGTCGAAGGGGCTGAAGGAGTGAGCGACGCTGACGTAAACCGTCTTTCCAGCCCCCACTAAGATAGGCCCCGAGTTAGCGCTGAAGGGACAGGCTGTATCACAGTTCCCTGCGATCCCTAGGTTCACGAGAATGGCGTAAGAATTCGGGTTTGTGACTTGGATGGTGACATTCTGAGTCAGCCTTGACCCGCTGAAAAAGAGGTTTCTTGAGAACGACACGGAGCCGATGAGGGGTGCCGGTAGAACATTGATTGTTTGAGATACTGTACTGGAGTGTCCGAAGTTATCGCTGACTGTGAGAGTGATAGTATACACATTTCTCGTCGTGTATGTGTGAGTCAGCTTTGCGGTGTTCTTCGCGTCAATCGTGCCATCGCCGAAGTTCCAGAAGAAATTCGTGATGGGGCCGACCGTTGCGAAGCTGGACGTTGCGTCGAACTTCAAGGTCGCGCCAGCTACGAAAACCTCACCCTTCGGACTGATAACGCTGACGCTGAAGATGGCAAAAGGAGGGCTTATGGTTATACCCGAGGCTACGGAAACGGATTGTCCGTTAATTGTGACGACCACTGGCACGCTATTGGTTGCTGGAGCCGTCAGGGAGAAGGTCGCGGGCTGGAAAGTTAAGCCGTTGCCCGCGACGAGGACTGTGGTGCCGATGATACCGGCTTGCGTCCCAGATCCAACAAACGTGATGCCTACCGTCCCAGTTATCACATTGACAGCGACGCTACCACATTTGACCGTGAGCGAGGTGCTAGCAGGGACTGAAAGTATTGAAGCGCCTCCGCACACGCTGATGCTGGTTGGTGTTAGACCTCCGGCCATGCCCGATGTAATGAGGATGCCCACGCTCGGGGACACTTCTTGCAATGTCAGCTGGCAGGGTATTGTCGGGCACTGGTCCCCCCTCGAGACGATCGTCCCGTAGGTCGTACCGCCGAGCGGGACGTCGCTGAAGCAGTCGCTGAAGCCGACGACTCCGCAGTCCATGTTGTCTGGAATGCCGTCGCCATCCGAGTCCGAGGTGACGCTGACGCTCACGATTAGCGTGAAGGTTGTCGTGTGAGTTACGCCTCCACCGAACGCTTGTATTGTTATGAGTGTTGATGAGTTCGGAGCGGTTGCCGAGGCCATGAAGGTAATCGTTGCGCTACATGTAGGGCTGCAACTTGGAGGGGTGAACGCGCTCGCAGTCACACCGGGGGGCAGCGGGCTTCCAATTGCGAGCGTGAAGGGTGGCGTAACACCAGCTACAAAGGTTACGATAGCAACCTCGACGCCGCCCGGTCCTCCCGAGGTGATGGTCAATCTGGTCGGGGAGGCCGCTAGGGCAATATCACAAACGCAGCCGACTACGAGCGTGAATGTTGCTGTCTGAGTTACGACCGGCGATCCACTGCTCGCCTGGATAGTGATGACCGTTGAGGACGCGGGAGCATTAGCAGCTGCAGTAAAGGTGACAGTCGCGCTGCAAGTTGGGCTGCATGGACTGTTCGAGAAGGCCGACGCAGTAACACCTGACGGTAACGTCGTGGGAATGCTGAATGTGACCGGTGAAGTCGTACCGGATGTCAGGGCCGCTGTTGCTGTTTCCACACCGCCAGAACCGCCATCGGTGATTGTAAGAGTCGACGGTGAAGCAGCAAGGGTGAGGTGGGGTCCTGTTTGTACGACTAATGTGAATGTGGTGGTGTGAGTGATGGCTGGCGAACCCGCAATGGCTTGTATGGTGATCACCGTCGATGAAGCCGGAGAAGTGGCTGCGGCGGACAGAGTAACGGTTGCACTGCAAGTTGGAGCGCACGGGCTATTCGTGAAAGCGGATGCAACCACACCGATTGGAAGAGTGCCTAGAACGCTGAAGGTGACGGGTGGAGCAGCCGGACAACCAGTTGACGTCGTCGTGATAGTCTCAACGCCACCGGGAGCCCCATTCGTGATCGTCAAGGTGGAAGGACTGGCTGCCAACGTGAAATCAATGCCGCCACACACCACAAGAGTGAAGGTCGCGGTGCGGGTCACTGCAGGAGTGCCGCCGCTAGCCTGGACCGTAATAATAGTGGACGAAGCAGGTGCAGTGGCAGAAGCGGTTAGGGTCACCTTCGCAGAGCAAGTCGGGCTACAAGGACTGTTAGTCAACGTAGACGCGGTTATGCCAGTCGGGAGGGTTGTGAGAATCGTGAACGTTACAGGAACTGTTGTAGCACCAGTAGCCAGGGTCGCGGTGGCTGTTTCAACACTTCCAGTACTACCAACACCGACGGTCAGGACTGACGGATTAGCATCGAGGCTAAAATCAAAAAATGGTTGCGTGACGACAAGAGTGAAGGTCGCGGTGTGAGTCACAACAGGTGTACCACCGGTAGCTTGGATGGTGATGACAGTTGAAGAAGCTGGAGCATTAGCAGCCGCCGTCAAAGTGACGGTAGCGCTGCACGTCGGAATGCATGGACTGTTCGTGAAAGCGGAAGCTGTCACACCTGTCGGCAGAGCCGTGAGAATGCTAAGCGTGAAAGGCGAGGTGCCTCCACAACCACCTACCGAAGTCACGGTCGCGGTTTCAACACCGCCAGCATCACCCGCAGCGATAGACAACGTCGCAGGGGTAGCAGCCAGGGTCAAGTCGAAGAATCCAGAGACAACTAGAGTAAACGTTGCTGTATGGGTAACAGCAGGCGTACCACCGCTAGCCTGGATAGTGATCACGGCGGACGATGAAGGAGCACAAGGGCCAAGAGTTAGAGTAACGGAGGCACTGCAGGTCGGACTGCAAGGACTGTTGGAGAACGCTGACGCGGCCACGCCGGAGGGGAGAGTTGTCAGAATACTGAAGGTCAGAGGCGAAGTTGAACCCGATATCAAAGTCGCAGTAGCTGTCTCAACACCACCTTGACCACCCGGGGTAATCGACAATGTCGAAGGCGAAGCTGCGAGTGTGAAGTCGAATAATCCAGAGACAACGAGCGTGAAAGTCGCGGTCTGAGTTACAGCCGGTGAGCCAAGGGTTGCCTCTATTGTGATGACTGTCGAGGATGCTGGAGCATTGGCCACAGCAGTGAAGGTAACGGTTGCACTGCAAGTAGGACTGCACGGACTATTGGAGAACGCGGAAGCGGTCACACCCGATGGGAGTGCTGTGAGAATGCTGAAGGTGACAGGTGTGGTTGTGCCTGACGTCAAAGTCGCAGTAGCTGTCTCAACACCACCTTGACCACCCGGGGTAATCGACAATGTCGAAGGCGAAGCGACCAAAGTGACGAAGGGTCCTTGCGAGACAACCAAGGTGAATGTCACGGTACGAGTGACAGAAATAGCGCCGCTTATAGCCTCGATAGTCATTACTGTCGACGAAAATGGAGCTGTAAACGACGCAGTCAAAGTGACTGTCGCAGAGCAAGTCACGATACAAGGACTATTCACAAAAGGGGATGAGGTGACACCGACTGGAAGGCTGCCCAAAATACTGAAGGTCACAGGCGGATTACCCCCGCACCCGGAAACCAACGTGGCGGTGGCAGTCTCGACACCGCCAGGCCCACCGGGAGTGATCGTCAGGGTAGAAGGACTAGCACCAACTGTGAAGTCGAAACCTCCACAGATTACGAGTGTAAAAGTTGTAGCATGGGTACCTGAAGGCGAACCACCAGTAGCCTGGATAGTGACGACAGTTGATGACGCGGGAGCGGTAGTAGAGGCCGTCAGGGTAACGGTAGCATTGCATATTGGACTGCACGGACTGTTAGTGAATGCAGACGCGGCCACACCAGTTGGAAGTGTACTGAGGATACTGAATGTAACAGGCGTGGAGCCTGCACCGGCAGCTAGCGTGGCCGTGGCTGTCTCAACGCCGCCAGGACCACCTGGGAAAATAGCCAAAGTTGCAGGAGATGCAACCAGGTTGAAATCGAAGCACTGGGTCTGACTTGTTATTATGAAGCTGATCGAGTGAGAAACTGATCCGTTTGTTCCTTTGATGATGACTGTTTGAGTTCCGCAGAAAGAGCTGGCACTATTCACGGTCAGGGTTGATGTCAGGTTGTTGCCGGCTCCTAAAACAAGGTTTACCGGGCTCAATGATGTTGTCAAACTAGCGGTGGATGTCGTTGCTGATAATGTGACGGTCCCGGAGAACCCATTGAGACTGGCCGCGGTCACTGCAGCGGTTGTCGATGAGCTAGGGGCAATCGTTGCGGAGGAGGGATTGACGCCAACGGCAAAATCAGGGACCGGTGTGCCGATTATGTTGATTGAATTCAGAATCATATCCACTCGGTACACATCTAGCCCAATCTTGCCAGCGGGAAGATTGGAGATCAACATGGTGATCAATGGGGCCCCGTCTAGGTACGCGGTGAGGTTACCTGCTGAGTATGTCGCCCGTGCCGCGTGAGGTTGATTCATCGTAACTGCAGGGAGGGTCACGTTTGTCGAGAACGTAGAAGCACCATTGACAAAATGTGTGAGAACTAGTTTGTTGAAACCTAGGCGGTATTGTAGCCAGATTCCACTCTGGGGAGTGACGAAGGGACAGACATTCACGCAAGGGCCATTGGGCGGTATTGTCGAGTTCTGGAACATTACGAACAGCGAGAACCAATCAGCTATCGTATTGTCCCGAGTGGGCAATGAAAATTGGGCCGTCATGTCGATGTCGCTAAACTCGGGAGACGAACGAAGCAGCCAGACATCGCCATTGTACGTCCCTTCCATGTAGATTCCGTTGCCGTTAGGCATGGGAAACAGTCTCCCCGCAGATCCGTTCCCGAACGGACCCTGCCAGCCGCCGTGCGCATAGTTGGGAAGCGCAGCCGGAAAGTTATCTGAAAATGTCGTACCCTTCGCATTGGGAGGGAGCACGAGAGCGGTCAAGACCAGAAATCCTACGAGAATGACACTGCGGAACCTTACGTTCAATCTGAAAATCACACTCGGAAGACTATCGGAAGCTATTAGCATTTATGACTTCCATGCACCACAGCTTCCAGTCTCAATCTTGAGACAGCCTCGGTCTTCCCCTGGAGCTGCAACACTCGACCGTTTTTCCTCTCCTCAGAATCGCTTCTCAATACCGACTCTGTACCAAGGTCTCTGAGAGGAAACCCCTCTTGGCGCTCGGCTCGTGAAAAACCATGTTATCCCAAGCAGTTATGACCCGTACTCGGATAAATATCGCCGAACAATTTGAGACTCAAACCCAGAGTCGGCTTCTCGCCCTGGGCGCCAAAGAGCCCCTCCCAATCCTTAGGGAGAGCCGAATGCTGCTGCGAATAGGCCCAAACCGGCAGGAAAAATTGCCTTTTCTGGCCCGGGTCAACAATCGAATGAGCCCGCGCGAACTCTTCTAATCAAGAAAAAAGAGTTTCAAAAAATAAGCATGCTTTTCCAAAATGATCCGGTTATTCTGCAACTTTCTCCTGCGGTGGACTCGCCCTTTCTTGTAACTATTTTTTCTGTTAACTTTTGTGTGACCTCCCGGGGGGGTCTGTTTTTCCCGCGCCCCGCCCTTCGTGAGACACGCCAATGCGGCCCGGCCGGCCAAGGCTTAACACAGGCGACCCCTCCTAACCCAACCCGGACAGCACCTTGGTCTCCATAATCCATTCACCACCCCAAGAGATCGTCGTCACTGGGCTCACCAGCTTCACCAGCCAGGTCAACCTCGCCTCCATGGTCGCCTTCGTCATGAACGTGTCCGGCCAGCCACTCGCCCTCTACTGGGCCGAGGGAGTCGTCTTCCTCGCAGACTTCGTCGAGCCAGAAGCCCTCCCCGAAGAATACGTTAAGGGAAGAATCTACGCTTCCAACATATCCCACGCACCGATGCCAAAATACAACAACTTCGTCCGCGTCGGAAACATCGAAGTCCCGGTAATCGACGTAACCTCCAACATAGGCCTACGAGACCTAGCCCGCTGGATAAGAGAAAACCAGCAGCAGGATTCCGAGAAATCTTAACTAGACGCGAACGTCGCGTCTTGGCCGTGTCCCGGGGTAGCTCAGCCTGGAAGAGCTTCCGAGCCGCCCCCTAGATCAGCGGGCGACGAAGACGCTGTAGGTGCGCGCCCAGTGCGCAGCCACGTCAGCCTTACCAGGCTAACAGTAGACACCGGAGTGTCGCCGGAGAACCAGGAAAAACTGGTTCGGCGAATTCAAAAAGAGGACAAAAGCCTCTATGAGACTCCGGTCCCCGGGACCACTCTAACCAGGAGGAGAAGAAAGACGTGATCTACTTCGACTTTACAGCCGGCGTACGGCTCTCAAGGTCCCGGAGTATGAGCTCGTTCTGCTTCATTATGATCCTGTTCTGATCGGTGAGAATCCGTAGCGCACTGGCGATCAGGGAAAGAGATGGGTTGTCCCATTTGAACTCGTTCTCCTTAGCCGCCAAGGCCTGCTTACCCTTGATAATTGACCCCCGAAGATTCTCGTCACTCTCATCATCAGCGAACGCCGCACGATTCTTGCGATCCATCTTGTCGGATATGCTGGCAGCTGCATGTTCTCGCTTGACGTCCGGGTAGCAATCTTCACAGAACCTCAACCCTTTGAGTTCTAGGAGAGGGTCGATGAGGCTCAGCGTCTTACCGCATCGAGCGCAGAAATCTGCCATTTTTTCGAGTCAGCTCTAATTTGCATCTGGCCGTTCCGGCGCTATTAAAGAGTCTTGTAACCAGTTCGTGCCCGTGTCTTGATTTTCATGCTTGGCTGCTTGGACGTCTCACGGTTGTCGTAGGTCTCTCCGCAACAGGGGCCGGAGATTCGACGTTAATACGATGATTGTCCAGTCTGGACGGGAGATCGAGATGAGGAACGCTGTGCCTACTTTCCGGCACCGAGTCCCCATCCAGCTTTGAAAGTCGGGTTGATCCTAACGAAGGGTGCTTCTCCTTCTTTCCAGGGGTCGCGCTTTACCCAGTCTAGTTTGGAATAGAATAGCTTGTAGAGTTTCCGGTATTCTTCTCCCTTCTCGATTATCGCAACAGGCCCGCTAATCAAGAGCAATTTCTGAGTCCCGGCTGTGTCCACTAAAATGGCCGCGTGAGGATTCTCTCTCAGATTCTTGAGCTTCCTCGTCCCATAGTCAGTTACAATGTGTGGAGAATCGTCGTGCCACACGTAGGAGACTGGTACAACATGCGGCTCGCCCTTTTTCGAAGCTGTTGCGAACCTGCACAACTCGTTTTGTCCCAGGAACTGAATCTCCTTCTCCGAGAACTTGACTTTCGAAGCAGTTTCTTTCAATCTTGAACGAGTGTGCTTGAGTCAACGCTGGATTTCAAGCTATGCGCTCGGGAGCCGTCTCAGGTGAATTCATTTCTTTCAAAGGAGAGGAAGGCCGAGTGTTGTAGTGATGACAAAGTAGCCAAGCAATATCGCTTCGCTTTACACTTTCTCCGCGGGGCATGGGGTCGGTCCGGCCATGTCTCCTTCACTGATTCAGCATCCATCTGACTCTTAGCGACACTATCGTGTCCGCCCAGTCAAGTTGCCAGAGGCAATCACAGGAAACCTCGCATTCATGAATGCTTGTGGCGGGCCCGCGGGGATTCGAACCCCGGACCTACAGCTCGACCCGCTCATGGCATAGGGGGATCGGTCCCGAATGGACTGCCGCTCTATCCAGGCTGAGCTACGGGCCCGAAAGGGGCTGACTAGGACGAATCCTAGTTAATTGTTCCGAAGGGACGGTCGCACCGCAGTAGCTTCATTCATAACCGGCGAAAAACTCTCGCGCGTCTACAATGTGGACTCTTTTTCCCTTCTTCAAGAGTTCCTCAGCCACTTTCTGGTCGCTCGTCAAGAAACAACCGTCTCCAGTGAACAACCTCAAGGTTCCGTGAGACGATTCATTACACACCATGAAATTCGCCATTGACTTGTCATCATCAAGGTCTCTGCCACAGTCGGACACTTGAACTCAACCACATGTCTTTTTCTTCTGTCGCACGGGGCCGACCCGTACGCCTATAAAGGAAATTCCCGACAGGAATTCCTCGAGTCTCATCATGTCTAACGACAAGATTGTGATCAAGACAAAGCACGGCGAACTAAGCCTCGAACAGCTAGCCGAAGCTCAACACGGAATGGCCCACTTGATGAAGGAGGTTGGAGAGAGGTATCATGTCCTCTACTACGCGGCGAGGGCGCTCAACTGGAAGCTTGCACAGTACCAGCTCAACCAGGTCATCGCCCTCTTTAGAATAGGCGCTACTCTCAGGCCAAAGTTCACTGGAGACTTGAATGGTTTCGTCAAGACGCATTTTCATCCTATGAGTGAAGCCATTCATGCACAGGACTGGAGAAGATTTGAAGAAGCCTTCAAGAAAGGTATTCAGGGCAGCGATCAATTCCACGAAAAATACGGATATGGTTTCATCCACTTCGTTCTGCCGAAGAATCCGCCCGAGATGTACGACCTAACTCCCAAGGATTGACCAATAGCTTCAGCCCAAACATGGATGGAGTCGAATCACTCACCGCCCAAAGACATGACGTGTGACATTGAACAGACAACGGGCACCGTCTGAAACAGGGGCGGATTCTGGGCTTCTAATCTATCGAATCATGCATTTCAGGCGGGGCTGCCTAGGCAGCGGCAACAGCGACATGAATAAGTCTGGTTCTAGTTTCTCTCCTGATACGTCTCCGTCTCAAGTTCCGCGTTTTCGAACGAAAACTCATCAGTCTACAGGGAACTGACATAATCGATACGCCCTAATATACCAAGCTGATGGGCAGATTTCCAAGTTTTGAGTTTTCATTGGCCATCCGAAAAGGATTGAACCCGGTTTTCCTGTCGAAACTTGGAATGTAATCTATTTCATCCGAGAGCCTTTTGGATCGCTTCAACAATGGATGATAGTTTTACGTTCTTCTCTTCGCCTGTTTTCATGTCTTTTATTCGGACAGTTCCCTCCTTGATCTCTCTAGGGCCCAAGACGAGAGCGACTCTCACTTTCAACGAGTCGGCGTACTCTAGCTGTTTGCTGAGCGGGCGTTGTTTGAGGTCGTAGTCAGCTCTGATGGTTTGGCTTCGGAGTTGTTGGACAATTTTAACAGCTTCATCCCAGACGCTCTCGTTGACTGTGACCACGAAGACTTGTGGGCGTTGTTGGATGTCAGGGAACAGATCTTTTCGCTCTAGGGACAGCATGAGTCTTTCGTAGCCGCCCGCTACTCCCGTTGCTGGCATGTCTCGTTTTCCGTAGATCTTGCATAGTTTGTCGAAGCGCCCGCCGCCGAGGATCGCGCCTACGTCTTCTCCGTCTTGGTCGTACGCTTCGAATACGGTTCCGTCGTAGTAGCTTATTCCCCGGACGATTGCAAGGTCAACCTTGATCTTGGATTTTTTTCCGAGGGATTCTACCCTGTTGATTGTTCCTGAGAGTTCTTTGAAACCTTGATGGATCATATCTCCCTTTGGGAGTTTGTTCTCCAATTCTCCGAGGATCTGGTCCGGGTCTCCGCTGATATCGGCGAATCCTAGGATTCGTTTGATCTTGTCCTTGGATAAGCCGGCTCGGGTGAATTCTCGCTCTGCTTGTTCGGAGCCTATTTTTCCGACCTTGTCGATTATTCTGATCAGGTGGTCGAGCTCATTTTGGGACTGGGTTCCCAGGCCACGTAGGAAGCCTTCAACGAGTTTTCTGTTGCTGATCTTGATCATGTGCTCTTTGAGGCCGACTGAATCTAGGATGTCAGAGCTTAATGCGATGATCTCTGCGTCGGCCGAGGGATCTGCGACTCCGTAGATCTCTGCGTCCCATTGTGTGAAGTATCTGTATCGGGCAAATTGGGGTTCGTCGTAGCGCCATACTCCTCCGATGCAGGAGATCTTGATCGGTTCTGGCAGGTCGAATCGGTTTGCGACCATCCGGGTCATTCCTACTGTGAGATCGAATCGTAGTCCGAGGTTTCGTTCTGCTTTGTCTTTGAACCAGTAGATTTCGTCTCGGATTGTGGGGCCTGATTTTGCTTCGAGGGTTTCTAGGTTTTCTACGGGGCTGGGTTCTAGCATCTGGAAGCCGTAGTTCCAGAGTGATTGTCGTATCTTGTCGGTGAGCCAGATCCTGCGTGACATTTCTTCTGGGTCAATGTCTTTCATGCCCCGAGGAAGGGTGAATTGCGCCTCTGACAATGATGCTGCTTCTCCGTCTCGCGGCTATTTTCCTTCGAAGTGTTCAGTGTTCAAGGTATAGTATACGATGTCTGTGCGCCTGTCAATTACGGCGAGGACTAGGTCTTTACCTTCCTTGTTCGCCTTGGCAGAGAGCCTGGCAAGCCTTTCAAGAGTAGACTCTCCTCCTTCGAAGACTATCGATACTTGTCGCCGGGTCGCCCCCTTTCCGAAGGTTTCGAAGTCGAAGCCTCCCTCGGATTCTCGGACTAGGTAGCCTCTATCTCGTAGGTCCCGGTATACCAGGTACTTGGTCCATATGGTTGGTTTGCCAACAGACAGTTTTGTGACGAGATCCTGGAGTGTTTTTTCCTTGCCTGTCTTCTCGTCGGCCACGCGGGCTCTTCGTTTTTCGACGAGATAGAATGTTTCGTATGGGCTAAGGAAAAGTTTCTCGTCTACTAGGGTCCCGAAGGCTTTCTCCCGGAGTTCCATGAGTTTTTCGGGCTGTTTGAGGAAGACTTTGTTCTTGGAGAGGATGGCTTCGAGAACTTCTAGCGTCATCAAACAACGCACCAGTTATGATTTGAGAGGACCAAGCCCGGGCAGGCGTCTATAAAGGCATGCGAACAATTGAGAGCGACAACGGAGTTTTGGGAAAATGACTGGGAAAAAACGAGATTCTCTCGAGCCGGTGAGATGGAAAAATGGAGTGTTGGAGGCGATTGACACGACCAGGTTGCCGAGTAGGCTGGTGTATGTTCGGATGCGGACGGTGGACCAGGTTTGTTCGGCGATCCGTTCTATGAAGGTCAGGGGAGCGCCATTGATTGGTGTTGTTGGCGCCTATGGTTTGGTTCTGGCCGCGATGAGTGTCAGGGGCGGTGATCTGGAGCATGCTAGGTCAAGGCTTCGCAAGTCCGCCGACACTCTGGTCTTGACGAGGCCGACGGGTGTGAATCTTCGCTGGGCTGTTGAGCGAGTTTTCAAAGCGTCTTCCCGAGCGAGGTCGGTTAAGTCACTTAGTGATGAGTTGAGGCGGGAGGCGGATATGATTCTTCGTGAAGAGCTTGAGGCTGCTCACAAGATCGGACGCTTCGGCGCGGCGTTGATTGAAGATGAGGATACTGTGCTGACTCATTGTAACGCTGGGTCTCTCGCGACCGCGGGTTATGGCACGGCGTTGGCAGTGGTCCGATCAGCTGTTGAAGAGGGAAAGAGAGTTTCCGTGATCGCGACGGAAACGCGGCCATTGTTGCAGGGGTCGAGGTTGACCGCGTTTGAGCTGGCGAGGGACGGGATTCCGGTCCGGGTGATATGTGATAGTGCGGCCGCCCAGCTGATGGCTCAGGGCGTGGTGGACAAGGTTGTTGTCGGCGCGGATCGGATCTTAGGGACAGGGCATGTCACGAACAAGATTGGGACCTTGCCGATCGCGCTTGGGGCGAAGTTCTGTGGTGTTCCGTTCTATGTCGCGGCCCCAGTGTCAACACTGGATCTTGTGACGGACGCGTCTCAAGTGGTTATTGAGGAGCGGGATCAGCAGGAGGTCTTGTCGGTTGGCGGTAAGCGTTTTTCTCCCCGGAATGTTGGGGCTTTGAACCCGGCTTTCGACATTACGCCGCCAGAGCTGGTTACGGGGATCGTGACGGATAGTGGTGTGGTCCGTCAGCCTTTGGCCGAGAATATCCAGAAGATGTTTGGCTGATTTCGTGGAGGGCGGGGCGCGAGACTTGAGTAGGCCCCGGGGGGCCCGGAAAATTCACGGTCACCGTTTTCAATACCCGTTTTCAGTAACCGATTTCAATAAGTGATTTCACGAGCAGTTTCAAGAACTCGGTTTCAAGACCCCGTTTCAGTAACCTGTTTCAGGATCGGATTCTAGTGACTGTTTCAGGTATTGGATTCAAGAACCGATTCAGATTATTGAATTCAAGTATCGAACGTGTCGCGAGGATTGTTTGCAAATCCATGGGGAGGTTTTGACATATCGGAAAAACATCTTTTTAACGGGTTCGCCCGGGATAATTCTATACCATTTCTACCGATAAAGAGTAGGTTCTAGGCGGATATCTCCCTAACTTCTCTCGTCTCTCTTGACTCTCTTTCTTTCTCCTTAGGCTCTTTCTTGATAACTGGGGTCACCACCTCCACAGGCACGTTTCCAGCAGACTCTATTCGAGCCTTCCAATCACTCCCAATCGAGACGAGGGCGTAGATTCCAATGACCTCCGCCTTTGCCTTCTGAATAATCTTCATCATCGCCCGCTGAGTCTCCCCGCTGTCAATGATGTCGTCTACGATTAGTACGCAGTCTGTCTTCTTGATCGCGTCCCTCGGAACAAACAAGCTCAACACAACTGCGGTTTTGGGTGGTACGAAAATTTCCTCGATAAACTCTCTTACTCCAACTTCTCTGGCTTTCTTGGCGACAAGCAGTCCAACGCCAAGCCGGTGTGCTAGGAGTGTTGCGAGCGGTATTCCGTCAACCGCTGCAGTCATTATCTTTGTAACTCTCTTTCCTGCGAACTTGCCTACTGCATGTTGGACGGCTCGCTCCATCAGCAACGTGTCGCCGATGATGGCTGTGTTGTCAAAATATCCGCCATCGTCGAAATGAATTCTCTCTAGCAACTCCTTGTCTAGGCTCATGTATCTTTGGAGTGTCTTGTTGATTTCTTCGGCTCGCTGTGCCGTCGGTAAGACGTGTCCTTTCACGTAGCGGCTTAGAACTGTTTCAGGTAGGTGAACCATCGCTGAAAGTTCCCTGTAGGTGAACCGCTGTTTGGCCAGGTTGAGCAGTTCGATCGTCATGAGTTTGTATTTGAGATCTAGAATGCGTGAAGTGTCCTTCATTTCTTGTATCGGCACCTTAGCCACTGCTACCATGTATAACGCTTTCCATTTTTGGCGTGTGTGATTTTTTTCGGCGACGACTCGCAACTACTCCGCTACTATTCTGGTAGCGTCCCGCGTATTTGTTGATCGCGGGCTTTCCAAGTCTCAACAGAGAGAGCTGGATGAACCTCTCGCCCTTCGCGAGATTGACAGCGCTGTCTCCAGAATTATAGAGACTGACGGTGAGCTGCCCGCGAAAACCCGGGTCCACGAGAGCAAGACTCGCAAACAATCCTTCACGGGCCAAAGACGAGCGAAGATGTAAAAATCCGACGATACGATTAGAGAGTTCGACCCTTTCCATGCTAGCAACTAGCGAATGTTGTTTCGGTTTGAGTCGGAGATTCCGATCGACGCGCAGGTCCACTCCTGCAGGATTGAGCCTGAATCCGCTGGGAAGGACCGTCAGCTCTCCCTTCTTGATCGCAGACGTGATCTCCTTGTCTGAAAGTACCATTGACAAGTCGCCTTCAACTAACGCTCACTATTCAAAGCTTGGAAGAAGACCGAATTGACTCAAAAATTGGTAGAGGCAAACTTGGCTCAGAAACAGGTGTGGGCAAAAGGAATGTCACATCTCAAGAGAAACGACCCGGCTCTCGCAAAACTCATCAACCGCCTCGGACCCTACGAGTTTCGGTTGGACGACGATCACTACGAAGCGCTGGTCGGCTCGATAATCTTCCAGCAATTAGCCGGAGCCGCAGCGCGTGCGATACTCAACCGGTTCAAACAAATCTACGATGGCAAGATTCCTCAGCCCCGTCAATACCTCGATACTGAGGAGAAACACCTGCGCGCAAGCGGACTATCCCCGCAGAAGATCAGATACATCCGAGATCTATCCGAGAGAATCGAGAACGGCGCACTGGACCTCAAGCGATTTTCCGATCTCCCAAGCGAGGAGGTCGTGAAAGAACTCGACGAGGTAAAGGGGATCGGAAGATGGACCGCCGAAATGTTTCTCATCTTCGTCCTAGGACGCACAGACGTTTTACCAGTCGGGGATCTAGGGCTTCAGAAAGCTGCCCAGAAAACATACCGATTACGAAAACTACCAACAAAAGAAAAATTCGAACAATTGTCGAAAAATTGGCATCCCTATTGTTCCATTGCGACACTCTACCTCTGGAGGAGTCAGGAGAAACCGCAAGACCCAGTAAAATGGTAGCTCAAGAAGGAGCAGTTTTCCCGCTTGGAACAGAATCGCCTCATAGTTCTCTGGCCATAATTAGGCCGTCGAAGTATTTTCCATCTCTGAAGACTTTGTGGGGGATTATTCCCGCTTGTTTGAATCCTCCTTTCTGGTAGGCTCGTCGAGCTGTCTCGTTCTCGGCTAGAAACTCAACGTCGAGGGTCCTCATTCCTGCTCTGCGGCTTTCTCGAACGAGAGTTTCGATGATCATACGTCCTATGCCCCGTCCTCTGTATTCACTGATCATAGTTAGCCCCATGTGGCCGTGGCGGCGTGTGTCTTTGTATCTGCCCCGTGTTACCTCACCATTTGCGATTATCCTTCCACCGATTTCAGCGATTGCGTTGATGACCTCTCCTCCTTCTATTTCCACTAAGTTCTGTGCTAGCCATTCGGTTTCTTCCTCACGCGTGACCTTCTTGTCAAATCCCGAGTACAGGCCTGAACTTGAGTCTCCCTGTTTCTCTTTCACCAGGCTGTTGATGAACAAGAGAAGTCCATCAAGGTCTTCCCATCGGATTACACGCAGAGTTACCTTCCTTCCGCTGGCAAGAGTGAACCGCTTGTAGATATGACCTGCCTTCAACAAGGGATGAGACAAGCTTCTTGCCGAATTACCAGACGATGCTACAGCCGAAAGGCGTTGTCTCGGATACTCGAACAGGCCTATTTGCGAGAAGATCGTCGATTGCGTTTCTCAAATCGCTCACTGTCACTCTTTCGGGATTTCTAGAGTCGTCTATACGACCCTTGTAGCGAAGCCTCCTTTCCTCATCCAACAGAAACACATGGGGCGTGCAAACAGCCCCGTAGGCTCTGGCAACCGTCCTATCCTCATCCTTGACGTATGGAAAGTTGAAACCCTTCTCCCTAACTCTCAGGACCATTTCAGCGTAGGTGTCAGCCGGAGAGAGATACGAGTTGTTCGAGTTCAGAGCCAGCAACTTGACATTTTCCGGCGCGTAGTCCTTTTGGATCCTAATCATACGGTCTTGGCAAGCTTTCACGGTCGGGCAACCATTTGAGATGAACAGCAGAACGAGCAGTTTCTTATCCTGGAAGGATGAAAGAGAGTAGCGTTCCCCATCCACGCCGAGTAGATTCCCGAAATCTGGAGCGCCTGTTCCTATTGTGAAAGTTTCTGTTCTAGCTTGGGGAAGTTCCAGTTCCAGCACCTATCGTACTCATCGGCCGTCGTTAACGGTTGATGAGCGCTAATTCTGGTCTCTGCTAGAACTTCTCGGGGAAATGTTTCATGATGCCTTGCGAGATAGTGTCCGCGACCGTGTTGATCTCGGTAAAGACATCGTCGAAAGCCGCAACATCATCGTTCCATCTCTTGTCGAGTCGGGCTTCAACCTGTTTCTTTGTCAGGGTCAGATGCTGATGGAGCAAGTCAAACATGTCATCCTTGGGCCAGTGGGGGTTGGTCTGGTTCAGGAAACCGGCGATCTCGTCCGCGTTCACAGTCCACTTGCTGTCTTGTGTCTCGAAATTCTTCTGGTCTCCGGCCTTTGCGAATTCGATGAGGTCGACGCCCAAGAGGACGTGCTTCCTCAGGAGTTCTGCAAGTTTCCTTCCTGTTCCGTCACCATAGTAGGGGATGAGGGAGTTGCCGATGTTATCAGGAGTCTTCAAGAGTCTCTCCTTTGCCGCGACCATATCTGGTGCATTATCGAGTGCTGAGACGGCATATTGTCGAGTCCAGATCGCATGGTCCGCCCAGAGCTTGCGCATGTTCGTCTTCAGGGATAGAGTTGTCTCATTCATGATGGTAGCCGAATATCATCTCCCTATCTTTTTTAATCTATCGCTTGGCTCAGCGAACCTCAAACTCGCAACCGCCTCAAAAACGAGCCAGTCTCTTGATGAGCGCCCGCCACGTTACCCTTAGCTGACGTTCAAGGTACGCGTCATTGGAAATAGGCGCAGTATCACCCACTTCGGTTAGTTGAAAAAAATGCCGAAAGCAGAACAGACCAGCTGGGTCTTTGCCAATGTCAAGGGACGAATAACGCGTGCCATCAGCCAACTGCGAAAGATCAACAATGTCGAATCAGTCACGCCCGTCACAGGCAGATTCGACCTCGTGATCAAGCTACGAACAAATGAGCCAAACAAGACGTTCAATATCGTCGAGAAGATCAGAAAGATCAAGGGGATCGCGTCTACTCAGACGGGGATTTCCTTGCAGAAAATCTCGAACGCGAAAAAGGACGAATCAGAAGATCCCATCGCCTTCGCACTGGTGAAGGTGAGGGGCGCTTTCAAGAACGTTCTAGAAAAGATCAAGACCTTCCCGAACTTTGTCGAAGCCCACGTGATTCCTGGAGAGTTCGACGTATTCGCTGCATTCCACGGCTATAGTCCAGAGGAGCTCCTGGAAACCTCCGTTGAGAAATTAGGTAGCATCAACGGAGTAACCTCAATGGAGACACTCGTCGCCTGGACACCAACATCCCCATACTAGAAGATCAACTCGACCCCGACTCTCCGGCCTCTCTTTTCGCTCATCCGTTTGCTAGAGGTTCCGAGGGATCTCGATGTCTCCGGTCTGCGTCAATCTCTATAGCGGTTGAGCGCAATCCACTTGCTAGGTTTCCAATCTGCTCTAGCCTCCAGTTGGGTCTGTTAACCATTTTGCTTGTGAGTCAACAGCGATCTGACGAGGCTTTGTGTATCATCTTCTCCGTTTCGATAATCTGACCAAGGTAGATCTTTCAGTCCTCATCGTCAATGTTCAGGAGGCCAATAGATGTGATCGAGGTGAAGGCGGGCCCGGTGGGATTCGAACCCACGATTTTGGGCTCCGAAGGCCCACGTCTTGGTCCTGGCTCGACTACGGGCCCATAAAAAAGTATGAGAATGATAGACTAGTTAATCATTGCTTGAGACGAACGCAACGCTTGTGAGTTTTCCGGATCGAAGCTGGTTAGCGATGAAGCACACCCATAGCACGACTAGTGAGAAGAAAAGTCTAGGCTGAACCGGGGCAAGATACGTTCCGAAGACGAAAAAACCCCCGAGATAAGTTATCATCACAGTGATCCCCAGATTCCTCGATAATCGCCCTATGGCTAGGCTCCTGTCGTCCTGCCGAAAAGCTACAGCGAACAATAATATTCCGACCAAGGCGCAGATTGACCAAACGTTTGCAGCTGAACTATGAATCAGACCC
>VBBT01000172.1 GCA_005881695.1 Candidatus Bathyarchaeota archaeon
CTCTCCGAATCAGAATCCCAGCTCAAACTGAGAACCTCTGCCCTCGACAGTTACTACAGTCAACCGCTCGAGAAATCCGTCCTGTACAAGAAGTACACGGACATGTTGACGGGGCTCAAACTGGACACGATTAGTCCTAGTTTGCCTTCTGGCAATGCTTCAGTTCCAAAGGAGATTCAACACCTTATCGGCGACGATGATGACCAGACGGTCGCGGTACAAGTAGACTCGGAGATGGTCCGGGTTGACGCTCATGGACAACTAGAACGTGAAGGCTTGGTATTCACCGATATCAAGACCGCCCTGAGGGAACATCACGATCTTCTCGCCGATCATTTTGGGAAGATCCTGCGTCCCGAGGATGACAAGTTCGTAGCGTTGAATGCTGCACTCTACACTTCCGGGATTTTCCTCTTCGTCCCGAAAGGGTTGAAGGTGAACATTCCGATTAGGAGCCTAACCCTAGTAAAGACTCTTGGAATTGGAGCATTTGCTCGCAACCTCATCGTGGCAGAAGAAAATAGCAAGATCACATTCCTACAGGAAGCCTACTCTAACATAAACGAAGGACATGATCTGCCGCAGAATGCTCAATCCCTCCTAAGCGAAGTGACTGAAGCATATGTCGGCGAAGAAGCCGAGCTGAACTTCGCAAGCATCCAGAACCTTGAGGACAACGTACACTACCTCGTCAACAGACGATCTAGTTCGCAGAAAGATTCTAGGATAAACTGGACCGTGGGGCACATTGGCGGCGGAATAACACGATCGAGAATGGATAGTGCACTCGATGGTCCAGGGGCAAACGCGGAGGATGTTGAGGTCGTTTTTGGTGGCGGAGCACAAATGTTCGACATCGTCACCGACCTAACTCATCAGGCGCCTTCCACAACCGGGAGCGTCCTAGCACGCGGCGTTCTACGTGACAAGTCCCGACTTGTGTTCAAAGGAATGATCAGGATCGAGAAAGGAGCCAAGAACTCCAGATCATACCTAGCTGAACACGCGATGATATTAAGCAAGAACGCGAGAGCAGATGCTATACCCGGCTTAGAAATAGAGACAAACGAAGTCAAGGCGACTCACTCTGGCTCGGTAGCCCAGATAGACGAAGAGCAGGTCTTCTACCTCACCTCAAGAGCATTATCGGACAGCGAGGCGAAGAAGCTGATCATTGTCGGATTCCTCCATCCAGCCGTCCAACGAATCCCAAGCCGAACCGTCCGCGCAGGCATCCAATACCTAATCGAAGAGAAATGGGTAGGAAGAAGAGTGCAACTTCCACCGAAAATGGACCAACTTCCAGAACTTGAAGAAGAGCCCGAAGATAGGAAGACAACCGACCTATTCGAGCGGCACTACAAGTATCGTTAGTCCCAGATGGAGGCGACCTAGAGAACGGCACATCTGGTCAAGGTCTGCCAAATCTCCGAACTACAGCCTGGCACTATGAAAGGTCTAGAGTTCGAGGGAAGAAGAATCCTCGTCGCAAATATTGACGGAAAAATCTACGCACATGATGGCACATGCACGCACGAGGAAGCTGACCTATCCAACGGCTTCATACTTGGAGACAGAGTTGTGTGCCCACTCCACCTCTCCCAATTCGATCTGAGGACAGGAGAAGCTGTCACTTCACCGGCGGTCGAGCCCCTGAAGAGCTACGGGGTGAAGATTCAGGGCCCGGATGTATACGTTGAAGTAGACTAGCTAGAAGCTGTCTGACTTCGATTAGAAAGAACTTTTCAAAAAGGGGTTTTTCGTCTCAAGAACCGTCTCATCACGGTCCGAGCTAGTTCTCAGATAGGAGTTACTTCGTCCTCTCTAATACTACCTCGATCGTAGAGACGTTCCTGGCATCCTGGCCCTCACCGACTACCTCCGTGCCCAAGGCAACCGACTTGGTCAAGCCACCCTGGAAGAAACGGTTGTTTACAACCTCAGCAACGTCGACTGCGGTGCTGATCGCTCTTCCTCGTGCCTTCAATGTCAAGCGCTTGGCGCCAGTGTTGAAGTGCATCATTACCGCGGTCGCGTATGCCATGATCGGCTTCTTCCCGATCAGAATAGTGTCCGGGGGAATGTCGCTTCTTCGAGTTTGGGTAGGGGGTCTCTCTGTCCTCTTTGGTTCTTCAGCCATGCAAATTCACCTCCGTGGTAGCGAATGTACTATTGCTGTGTCTCTGTTCAGCGAACAGCCATTATGCGCGAACCATACTTAAGTACCTAGCTATCTCTCCTCGTGACCCTTAGTATTCCATCCAGTGTACATATTCCCTGGAGGCTTGGGAAGAGCAGTTAACGTGCACGCTACGATTTATTCATGGAGACCTCTGATGTGTCACGAGAAAATGATAGGCAAAAAACAGTCGCCTTATTCTCGGTTTGTCGGAATGGTTCGATCTATGATGTTGAGGTGACCGCTACCTTGGACCGTCCTGGCGTGTCCGAGAACTGTTGGGCGAACCTTTGATACGCCTGTAGCTCCTGAGACGATATTGGTTTGATCTTTTCAAGCGCCTCTTGGAAGTGGCGACGGGATACTTTGACGCTCTTCGCAGTCTTCTGTGCCTCC
>VBBT01000163.1 GCA_005881695.1 Candidatus Bathyarchaeota archaeon
AACGATTCCGGTTCCAGTCGCGCCATCACCAAACGCTATGGCGTAGGTGTATGGCGATGTTCCGCCTGCCGCAGAGGCAGTGAACGTTACTGTCTGGCCGACCGGGGGTGATGACGAGGAAACCTGTAAGGTTGCGGAGAGAGGCGGAGTCGCGACTACTGTCAAAGACTGAGCGCTAGTGGCAGTTCGCGTTGGTGCAGACGAGTCTGTCGCCGTCTCCTTCACCGTAAAAGACTGAGCGCTAGTGAAAGTATGAGTGACGGAGGTTCCTGTTCCGGATATTCCGTCACCGAAATTCCAGGAAACCGAGTAAGGAGTGGTTCCTCCATTAGTTGTTGCCGTAAATGTCACAGGCGTATTTACCATCAGACTGGCAGGCAGGAATGTGAAGCTGGTCGACAGTGGAGGTGGAGCTGTGACGGTTACTCCCATGAAACTCGTCGCAGTCTGTGATAGAGACGACGAGTCCGTTGCAGTCTCGGTCACGGTGAAAGATTGCGCCGTGGTGTATGTATGGGTCGCTGTAGCTCCAGCGCCTGTCGCTCCATCACCGAAATTCCAGCTAATAGCATACGGAGCGGTTCCCCCAGTCGTTGTGGCTGTGAACGTTACCGGCGAGTTGACGATCGGACCTGAGGGGAGGAAGGTGAAGCTAGTTGATGGCGGAGGCGGGGGTGCGCCGGGTCCGGGCATAGGAATAGATTGCCCCCAGACTGTCATGGCTCCCGTCGCCATTCCGCTCCCGTCCCAGTCTCCGGCTTCCCAGAGCCCATACGCGCCTTTGATATTGTCAAGACCTTGTATCACCGCTACAACGTAGGCTAACGATTCTGCGGAGTACTGGCAGCTACAGTTCGTATCTATTGCATCTGGGGGAGAAGGTCCGCCTCCCGCAGGGTCGGCTCCGAACTCCGAGACCATGGCGGGTGCGTTCTTGAAAGCCTCGAGGGATAACACCGCTGCTGGCACATTGGCTGCGTAAGCTTGAGCGTCCGAGGTGCTCCATGCCGGATGGTACTGATAGAAGTAGTAGTCGTGGAAGTCGTAGGCTACCTGGTTAAGCGGGTCCGTTACCGTTGGAAAGGCTGAGAGAAAAGTGCTGTCGTTTGGCGCGCCGAACTGGCTGTAGCTTATGCTGACGATAATCCAGTGGTTGTCGCCTAGGTTGCGATCCTGGGTGATCCAGTCCTGGTAGAAGGTTGAGAGTTGTGCTGCTGAGTTGCTGGGCTCGTTCCTCGGCTGCCAGATTATCATCGGCTCGTTCTTGTACGCGGTGATTATCGGAGACCAGAAGGAGAGCCAGGCGGCCTCATCGGTTATCCCGTACTGGTGATCGTCCATGATGAGCCAAATATTGTCTTGTCTAGCCATGGAAAGGAGACTATCGAAGGCAGGCTGGTTGAACGTGCTTACCCCGAGTACGGGATCCACTAGGCTGATTCGTGCGGCGTTATACCCTCTCTGCTGGAGAAGTGTGAAAGTGGCTTGAAGGTCCGCTGTTGATTCAGTTGGGAGTAATCCATCCCAGGCTCGAACATACGGGAACGCTCCAGTCGCTGCATGCGCCCGCGGCAGAATAGGGACAGCGATTATTCCGATGATGAGCAGAACGACTAGTAAGCGTGCTCTCAAGCTGAAGGTCCTCCTCGTCTGAACCTTGCAGCCTGGCGGCGGCGCCGATGCGGATCTAACGATACGAGTCTTGTTTTCATTCTCAACTTTCTTTCACGTCCTCGGGCGGGATCATGATGACCCCGAGCCGAACGGCCTCTTCGCTTTGCCGACGCTGAACCAGACTCTCTGTCGTGAGCCGGTTCCTCGGCAAGAACTAGAGCGCGCATTTTCACTATAGGCGCTACCGAACTTCGTGTCAGGTGTCCGAGTTCACCTGCCCAGTTACCACAGCAGTCTTGCGTGGACTCGAAGCTCTCAGACTCGCTCCAAGTGGAACCGACACCGCAGCGGTTAGAGCAGCCTCCCGAAGCTCCGCTCTACAGCGGAAATGAGAGGTCCACTGGGTTCTGGAATGGTCTAACTAGACATTAATCCATTCTAGTTTCAACATAGAAAACACGGGCCTTTCACTAGAGGGCTCGTAAGGATAATGAAAGATAATGCTGACACGGGTGCCAATGGTTTCGTCGAGAAGTTCAGAGCATACCGGAGGACCCGGCCGGAAACGTTTCTTGAGAAGCTTGTAGAGAGCCTCATGCTAAAACGGAGACAACTCACCCTCCACCAGAATCTCAGCACGTGGCTTACTCGGGTCCATGGATGCTACTCGTCTCGAAATTCAGCGTGAGCCTCGTTTATACATGAGCAATGTCTCAAAAGAGTGACAAAATGTGCCACCAGGCGATGCGCGAGTCGCTCTAATTCGTTGCCCTCTATGTGACATTCCCCTTGTTGATAGGGACGAGTACATGAAGCATCTAAAATCCGTACATCCGACCTATGCAGCTTGGGGGCGGAAGAACGCTCGAAATGCCTTCATAGCAATTGTTATCCTGACAGGTGTCATACTGACATCAAATTTTCTTCTCCCCAACAATAGCTCATTCTTGATTCTATGGATCGTCAGCTTCGTGGCCCTTGTT
>VBBT01000164.1 GCA_005881695.1 Candidatus Bathyarchaeota archaeon
GAAGAAGCAAGAGAGAGAAAAGTACCGAATCACCATTCCAGACTGCATCGAGAGGATCGAAGAGCAGACCAACGGAGAAATTCCAAGAGACGCATGGTTCCCAGTCCCCAGCTGCTCCCCAGTAACCCACTTCGTAGAAGCGTTCACGAAGAGACCGCAGTACGAGCTGTCAATACACTTCGCGTGCGGCGCTGGAACATACGTGTTCGAGGACAAGGACACGAAGAAGATGGTCCCGATAACATCGTTCGTAGACCTCAAGGGACTATTCGAATACCTCGACGAGAAGACGGACGAGCTCAACTCAGGCACGAACAAGTACGTGGTTGCGGCCAAGTTCATCACCAAACTGAACAGCTTCATCGAGAAAGACAAGCAGCCCGCAGGACTCAACCTGAGCAAATTGCTCGTGGGAGCCTTGCTCAAGCACGACTACAGCTCGGTGGGACAGTTCCATGTCCGAAGCATGTTCCTGGGCATGATGCACTTCCAGGACAAGTACAACCAGGACGAGGAACGACTACAACGCTGCGACATACACTATCTTACACCGGACATGAGGATCATTCCATTCTGCAGCTTCAACGTCATCCCCGAATGGTACCGTGATAGGATACAGAAGAAGTATGGTATCAGCGTGGAAGAGTGGGAGAAGAAGAGTGGCGAGAAGCTTGAATCACGCCTCTACCGTGGACAGTTAAGACGTGGAAAGCACGCGGACGGCTGTGGCTGCAGCGCGGTCCACATCGAACCCATAACCGGCACCTAAACCGGAAAACTATCTTCCAAACTTTTTGCTTGGAATCGGAAAGCTACGGGAGTCTCTATCCCATTCTTTCCCTTTCTATTTCCGCGAAGGACCCGATTTCCGCAAGGTTCCTTTCGTTAGGCGCGGGTTTTTCTGGGGCTAGCAGTGTCCGTTCTAGAAAGTCGCCTATCGCAGTGTAGGCTTTGACCCGGTTAGGGATCTTCGCGATCCCATGACCCTCATCCTCGAATCTCAAGAATTCAACTTGTCTTCCACGCTGTTTCAGTCTCTCCACTATCTGCTCAGCTTCCCCAACAGGGACCCTGGGATCATTGGCTCCGTGAATCACCAGTAGAGGGGCCTGGATCTTGTCCACGTGATGGATCGGTGAGATCCGTTTGAATAATTCCCTGTCGTTTTCGAGGTTGCCGTATTCTGGTTCTCTCAGATGTCGTCTCCATCGCGCGGTATTTTCTAGAAACGTTTCAAAGTTCGCAATCCCTACGAGATCGACACTGGCTGCCCAAATGTCAGGGTATTCTGTTATAGCGGATAGAACCATGAAACCGCCATAGCTTCCGCCGACTATTCCTACTCTTCCTTGCTTTGCGAGACCTTTTCCAACCGCCCATTTCACCAAATATTCCAAATCCCGAACAGAGTCCAGACGTTTGTCCACATCATCTAGATGGACGCCTTTCTTGCCATACCCCGTGCTGCCGCGCACGTTCGGGGCGAGGACCAGGAAACCTCTGTTGACAAGGTATTGGATGATAATGTTGAACCGGGCAGTCTCTTGGCTTTCCGGCCCTCCATGGACGAAGACGACTGTTGGTAGGGCTCCACGTCCATTAGCTGGCCGATAGGCCCAGACGGGAATGACTAAGTCGTCGAAGCTGGGAAATCTCAAACCTTCCGGTTCGACGAGAGTTGATGGTGGTATGGCTGCAGTCGGGACAAACGTGACTTGTCTAACAGATTGATCCTCAACACCATAGAGCCAGAGGTTCAGGTTGTGCTTCGGTCCCTGTAGACTGAATATAAGATGTCTGGAATCGGGGCTCCAATCCATAAGATTGCGGCCAGCTACGACCGGCGATTCGAATGCGCCTAGAGGAAGACCATCGACCAGAGAATCCTGTTTCTTATCCACGTCGTAGATGTGCAATCTACTCGCCCCGTCGACGTTCCGAAAGTATGCAAGCAAGCGGCTATCATGGGAGATACTGCCACCTATCGCGTCCCAGTCCTCTTCGATCAGGTACTCCAAGTGTCCGGTTCCGACATCGATGGTGGCCGGCTGGAGGAATTCCCGGCCTTTGTTGGTCAGAACGTATAGCGTGCTCATGTCCTTGGCGTGGCCGGCATAATCGAAGGTGGCCTCGCCGGAGTGCTGAGTGAGGTGGGCTGTCTCGGCTGTCTCAGGCCAGAGCAGGTAGAGATCGTTGTCCAAGTTGGTGTTTACCCTTGTGAAGAGTATTCGATCCTTGTCTACCCAGTCGAGGGGATAGTTTGTAGCGTCGTTCTGGTAGACAAGATTCTTCTCTCCGGTCGCAAGAGCGTTCGTATAGATGTCGAAGAATTTTTCATCTCTCTCGTTGGATGCGTAAGACACCCATTCACCACTGGGTGAGAAAGAGCCGAAGACACGGATCCATTCATCTCCCACTGTAAGCTTCCTTGCCGCGAGACTTTCCATATCTAAGGTCCAGATTTGGTGCTTCTCACCGCCTCCAGGGTCCATCGAGAATGCTAGACTCATTCCGGTCGGCGAGAAGACGGCGGAGGAAACGCGCTCGTTGAAAAGCGTCAGTTGGTCTATTCGACTAGTTGCAGAATCTAGAATCCAGGCTTGTGGGACCCCGGTAATATCGCTGATGAACGAGACATGCTGACCATCAGGTGCGAAACTTGGTCCATAGGCTATACGAACGCTGGAGTAACGATCGAAACCGTATCTCGGACGGTTTGATGACATGGCTATCTCGATTGTTCCTTACGGCTGTTCTTATAATCGCTTCAGAAGGTCGAGTGCCAATGCCAAGCTTTTTCTGCGTGAAGGCTTGAAGCCGCAATCCCCGGGCCTAGTGGGAGAAATTGCAGAAATCTATTGTGAAGCAAGACGCGGGCAGCTGGGCACGCATCGAACAGGTCACGGTCAAATGCTCACCCCAGAAGGCGAAAGTTGACGACAATCTCGCGTTCACTGTAGGTTTCAGGCTTGACGGTGTCGTCCGCCGCAACTTTCATCAGAAGTTCTGGGAAGCTGCCTACGACCAGCATGATGGTGGGCTGCGGATGGCTTTCAAGGCTGAACTGCGCAAATCGGGAGTTCAATTGCTCGCCAAGCCCTTGAAGGAAGAAAAGTTTGTCCGGAGGGCCGTGTTTTTCTGGACACGGAACCCAGAGATCCCCCATCGAGTCTGGATGACCGTGGCGACAGAATTCGAGACTATCCTCTACCCGAAAACAGAGGAGGAAGCTAGAGAGATGATGTTCAATGTGACGCGGAGCTTCGAGCTGCCGGCGAGTTCACTTGGGAAAGGCAATCACAGTCTAGGAGCTAGCGTGAGCGCCAAGTGGGGCAAGCACGTCTTCACCGAGCGGGGAGAAGCGTCAGGCAAGTCACCCACTCTGAAGATTCAGATCGAATGAATTTTTTCAATTCCACTGTCCAAATGACAACGTTATCTTTATGTGGGCAAGATCAGCAGGGACGACTGAAGTAGGCGAATCCACCTTGGCAAAATATGACGGGATCAGAGGACAGGAGATCTTGGAGATTGAAGAGGGAGAGAATGAAGTGACCATCATTCTGAGAGACAACCGCTACCTCTTCGTCAAAATCGTAGATGGAAAGCTCGTTACAAACTCTGTTCCCGAGTAGACTGCGACCAGATCCTCATTACCCACTCGTCGGACGATTCCTGTCCATCCGGCGATTGTGGAGCGCGTCAGATGAACTTGTTGATCAACATCAAGACCAGAATGGTCACGGAAGGAAACTCATTCCCAAGGTCAGTAGGATCGTTGCTCTCTGCGACAAACCCGTAGATCTGGAACACCAGCGCGACGATGAGGAGGGCCAGCAAGATGTTGTGTTGTTTCCTTAGCCCTGCAAGGGACTGCTTCTTCCACATAGCGCCAATCACTAAGAGCCCCACGATCGATATTGC
>VBBT01000131.1 GCA_005881695.1 Candidatus Bathyarchaeota archaeon
TATATAACATTTTATACACTGGGTCAGAAATTCTAAAACCCATAGGTTCTCAGCAATGTCTTCCAACGTGTCAATCGATACTTCCTGCCATGCTTCTGCTGGGTGAGTCCTTATCAAGCCATTTTCCTCCGTAAAACTGGTTCTGAACGGTTCGGACTAGGGATGATGTTTCGGAACGCGTCGGTACATAGGGATACCGAGATCTTGGCAATTTCGACTGCCTAGGTTCTCGGCCGGATCAAGGGGGCTTTGAGGAAAGGATCTGGTTGGGCCGAGAGCGTCGAGTGGTTGCTCATCTGTGGAGCAACCTGCCTCAAAGGTTGTTGCAGGGTAGATGGCGCGATATTGTCTTTAACCCATTCCGGTAAGACTACGGCCCTCAACAACTCTTGCACTGACACACCTCTCTCGCTCGCTGCCGCCGATATTCTTTGGTATGATTCTTCCCGAATGGATAACATGAATTTGGCGATGGCTGATGACCTCCGCCTTTTTCCCCTGCCAGTAGGGTAGGTATATAACAATTTATACACTGCCCCACGGACCAGCCGAGATCCTTCAATCGTCTAGAGACTTTTCAGAGGGCCGCCTCTTCTATATGCTCTGAAGGGCCGGTCAAGAATCGCGTAGCCGTGAAAATCGATTAGCGTCTCCATATGTTTGGGATCGGTTAGCTTCGAAACATTGTATCCGCAGAGGATTGTCATGTTCTCCTTCACCCTGCGCCCGATGTTCTGCTCCAATTCCATGAGCCCCTTAGCTAATCCGTTTTGTAAGAACCAAGAGTAGTCTTCCACCGCGATTCTGGTAGGAAGATTGGTATCGTTTGATGCGTGGACCTCGGCCATCCAACCCCTTATCTTCTTGATCGCCTCGGGCTTGTCTAGACCTGAGACATCTTTTTGCACCAAATTGTTCACGGATTCAAATGCCGAAGGTTTCACAGAGAATAGCCCCTTTGAGGCTTTGCCGGTTGCGCCAGGGTCGAAGAATTCTGATAAGACCATGTCGAGGAACGTCTCTTCCTCCCAGAGGAAGATGGCGTGCTCGTTTTTCGGCATGTGTCTTACTCGTGATTCGAGCATTTCTGCTTCGTGAATCTCGCTCAGCATCTGGTTGATTCTCTCCGCTTTTGAAGTGAGAGGGGAAAAGTTGAGGACGTCCAGAGTCTTCGTCAATATCTTGTCCCTATGGCTGTGGGCTTCGTCCAGCTTGGTTGGCCGGCGGCCACTCCTTCCGTCCTTGTCTATTATCAGAGCGTCTCCTTCGATCCTCACCGTAAGATCCTCATCAGCGCGGAACGGAAAGGTGCTGTCTTCGACTAGGTCCTTGGCGAGGTATATGGTGTGTCGTGGGCCGACGCGGTGGATCTTGGCTTCTGCGTGAGTGACCATCTCTTGTCAACTATGAAGGAGGCGGTCGAAGGCTTACTGCGCTCTCAACCGTCGTTGTATAGGTTGTGGGGTCGTTCTTTTATATTCTGCGAGGCCGAGTCCGCTACGGGAATTATCCTCAAGCGTTTGCCGATTGGTCCAAAAACTCGTTGAGCGCAGACGTGTGAAGAAAAGGCATGCAGGTGCCCGTGAGGAGAAACGGGTTTCTCGGCCCGTGGAGTCGGCGACACGAAAGGGCGCGGAGGTTCTCGTCGGTGAGCGGACGCGTGACGAGTCGTTCCCAATAGTGGGCGTCGGTGCTTCTGCAGGGGGACTTGAAGCTTTCACGCAGCTGCTCCAGGATCTCCCCTCAGACATTAACATGGCACTGGTACTAATACAGCACCTCGATCCTACCTACAAGAGCTTGTTGAGCGAGCTTCTCTCCAGGACAACCAAGCTGGCGGTGGAGGAGGTTACTGACGGGATCCGGGTGAAGCCTGGACATGTCTACGTGATTCCGCCGAACACAGCCATGACGATTTCCAAGCGTGTTCTGCACCTCACCCCTCGTGTCGAAGTCGACCGTAGGCATACTCCCATCGACCACTTTCTGGAGTCCCTCGCTGAGGACCAGAAGGGCAGAGCGATCGGTATCATACTCTCCGGGACTTCCATGGATGGTATTCATGGGCTGAGGGCGATCAAGGATGAAGGGGGAATCACAATTGCCCAAGACGAGAAGTCGGCCAAGTACTACGACCTTCCCCGGAGTGCGGTCGCGGCAGGCTGCGTCGACCTAATCCTCCGGCCACAGGACATCGCGCAAGAGCTTGTCAGGCTGAGCCTGCATCCCTACGTGCCTTACTTGGAAACTGAAACGGCGGAGAAGCTGCTTCCGCAGAGCGACCTCGACAAGATCTTCGGTCTACTTCGAAAAGCGACCGGGGTCGATTTTGCAGACTACAAACATGCGACCATAAAGAGAAGGATCCTGAGACGAATGCTGATCCTCAAGACGAATAAGATGGAGGATTACCTGAACAATCTAAAGACAAACCCGGGCGAACTGGGTTCCCTGTTCCAGGACATTCTAATCAATGTGACGGGATTTTTCCGTGAGCCTCAAACCTTCGATGCGTTGAAGCAGGAAGTATTTCCCAGCGTTATGAAGAAAAGGTCGGCTGATGACCCGATCAGGATATGGATTCCAGGTTGCTCGACCGGAGAAGAAGTCTACTCGCTAGCCATCTGCCTCGTGGAGTACCTGGACCATTCCTCGGTCCACCCGCAGATTCAGATCTTTGCAACCGACGTGAATGAGGCCGTGTTGGAGAAGGCTCGGGATGGCGTGTACGCCGCATCGGCTTCGATATCGGCCGAACGTCTACGACGCTTTTTTGTCAAAACGAATGGCTCCTACCAGGTAAACAAGTCGATTCGCCGGATGTGTGTCTTCGCCAAGCAGGACGTCACGGCGGACCCGCCGTTTTCGAAGCTTGACCTGATCATCTGCCGGAACCTGCTGATCTATCTTGGGCCAGCTTTGCAAAAGAAGCTGCTCCCAATATTCCACTACTCGCTCAAGCCTGCGGGGTTCCTTGTCTTGGGAGACTTCGAGACTGTAGGCGAGTTCGACAACATCTTCAAGGTGACTGACAAGCACTTCAAGATCTATTCCAAGAGACCCGTGGTCACCCGTAAGCCCCTGGATTTTTCGACGACGTATATTGCTAAAAGGCAAGTTGGCAAGCCCGCAGTCAATCGACTAGCTGAGGGTCAAGTCCCGGAACCGGAAATTTTCAAGGAGGCGGACCGGATCTTGCTGACAAAGTACACGCCGGCCAGCGTCATCGTGAACAGTGAGCTGGAGATTATCCAGTTTCGGGGACGCACAGGTTCCTTCTTGGAGCCTGCACCTGGGAAAGCTAGTCTCAACGTTTTGAAGATGGCGCGCGAGGGCATGATGACGGACCTCAGAAATGCGCTAGATAGAGCGAAGAGGAGCGGCGAGATAGTTAGGAAGGAAGCGATCGCGATCAGGTCCGATGGGAAATACTTTGATGTGGACCTGGAGGTGGTGCCGCTGAAGACCAATCGAGCTCATCCCTGTTTTCTCGTGGCGTTCGAGGAAGCTTTGCCAAAGCCTGCTCCTTCAGTGGCGTTGGGAAGAGCTGGGGGCGAGAAGAGTAGGAAGGAGAGGAGGGCGGAGGATCTCAAGCTTGTCCGGCTCCAGCAGGAACTCTCCGCGACTAAGGACTATCTCCAGTCGATAATCGAGGACAAGGAGGCGGCCAATGAGGAGCTGAAGGCTGCTAATGAGGAGATACAGTCTAGCAACGAGGAGTTGCAGAGCACCAACGAGGAGCTCGAAACGTCCAAGGAGGAGCTTCAGTCAACGAACGAAGAGCTGACCACTGTTAACGAGGAGCTTCAGAACAGAAACCTTGAGCTGACGCAGGTCAACAATGATATGACAAACCTCAACGCGAGTGCGAACGTGCCGGTCCTCATGATGGGAAGTGATCTGCGATTGCGTCGTTGGGGCCCGCTTGCCGATAAACTGTTCAATTTGAAACCCAGCGATCTCGGCAGACCCATCTTTGACATCAACCTTGGTTTCCAGATACCGGATCTCAAAGAGACAATAAACGAAGTAGTCGACAACGTCATCATCAAGGAGATAGAGGCCAAGGGTCCGCAGGGGCGCTGGTTTCTGGTCCGGATGGGACCATACCGGACCGCGGATAACAGGATCGAGGGAGCGGTCTTGGCCTTTGTCGATATCGACCGTTTGAAACAGGGTGAGGCGAAGCTTAGGGCACGTTCTGAACACTTGGAGGACTTGGTTGAGGAGAGATCTAGGATGTTAAGTAACACGACCCGGTTGGCGGCTATTGGAGAGACGGCAGGGATGGTGGGGCATGATCTCCGAAACCCCTTGCAGACGATAATCAACACGATTCATCTAGCGAAGGAAGCCATGAAGGCGAATTCGGCGTCGGCGCCGGAGAAGGACCCTCGTGTTGGCAGTGCGTTGGAGACGATCCGGGAGCAAGCTGATTTCATGAACAAGATCGTGTCCGACCTGCAAGACTATGCGAAGCAGGCGAAGCCGACCTTTGTTCAATATGACATGCAGAGGCTGATCGATGACTCTCTCTCCTCGATCCCGGTACCCAAGGCCGTGGAGGTCTCATCCAGCGTTGAGACGGGCTTTCCGAAACTGAGCGTCGACCCGGGCTTGCTTCGCCGCGCTTTTACCAACATTATCACGAATGCTCTGCAAGCGATGCCTGATGGTGGGAAGCTGAAGATTAGAGCGTGGACGAGTCAGAACATTGCCGCGGTGAGCTTCGAGGACACTGGGATTGGTATTCCGGAGGATGCCAAGGCCAAGATGTTCAGCCCGCTCTTCACGACGCGAGAGAAGGGTGTGGGACTCGGGCTGGCCGTGACCAAGCGTCTGATTGAATCGCACAAGGGCGAGATCAAGGTCTTCTCCAAAGTGGGTGAGGGAACAACTTTGACGGTTGAATTGCCGCTTGACCTGAGGAGGTGAACGTTGGGATGGGAAAGAATATTCTGATCGTTGATGATGATCGGGGGATTCTGAAGAGCTTCAAGGACATTCTAGACCCGGAGGGCTACAGTGTCGATACCGCGGAGACTGCGCTAGAGGCGGTTGAGAAGTGCAAGGCTCGGCCGTACAACCTGGCGATTATTGACATCAAGCTGCGGGATGTAGACGGGACAGATTTGTTGGCTCGGGTCCACGAGATTCTTCCACGGGCGAGGAAGATCATGATCACTGGATACCCTTCTCTGGAGAACGCGGTTGATTCAGTGAACTTGCAGGCGAACGCGTACATCATCAAGCCCGTGAACCCGGAGACCTTCCTCAAGGTGGTCGCGGAGAACATGGACAAGCAACTGGAGGGCGAACGGATGACCGAGGACAAGGTGGTCGGCTGGGTAGAGTCTCGATACGAGGAGACTAGACGTAACAGGAGTAAGCGCAAGCCTATGGGGCCAGAGCTGCTGCCGAACGCCGAGGAGTAGAAAGCTGCACCCCCTCAGGGTCTCGCCTACGCCCACCCGACCTGTTTGGCAGATTACCGACCGGACCAAAGATACTGTATCAGGACCAAACCCCTTGAAGCTGTTTTCACGGAAACTGTCACCCCACTGACTGATGGAATCGGCCCTTTCGAGAAATATCGAATCTCGAGATTGAAAGACCAGCTCACCCTCATCAGAAACAGCCTGCATTGTAGAGAGGGGTTTGAGAATCAATCGTGCGAAATCACAGAATGGAAACAAGCAACTGAGACCCGCTTTTTGGAAATCGTTTTCTTGAAATCCGCGTCTTTGAAAGCCACTTTTGAAACCGGTTAATTTTCCTAGCCCCCAGGGGCCTACTCAAGTCTCGCGACGCAAGAGAAAAGGCCCGTCAAACGGACACGGACTAACGGTGTTACACGTAGATGTTTGATTTGCCTAGTTTGTCAACGTCGAAGCCTAGTCGTCCGACCATGTACTTGAAAACATCCCGTCCCACATCTGTCGCCTTCGCCGGGTCCACCTGATCCTTCCGGAACCGCGACAGCAAACTAACAGAGATATCAGTCAAGGCAGCAATCAACGTGACAACTTCTTCCACGGAGACCTGTTTCCGGTCCTCGAACACGTCCTTCTTGATGAACTCCAAGACCATAGCTGCATACTTCGCCATCCCGTCCCCACCCTCCTCCATATCGGAAAGCACAGGACCCGAATCAGTCATGGAACGAAGGAGAGAGTCTCTCGCTAATAAGAGACACGAGGAGAGGAGGGTTATGCGGAAACCAAGCCTCACAACCTCCACCCTCACGATCCTAAGCCTCATCCTTGGAACCTGGCTTGTCTTCGACGCAACACGAAAACTACTCACAGGTTACTACACTGGAGAACAAACGATAGGGCTGGGGCCCTGGGCAACAATCGTCTACGCACTAGGAGTACGACCCGCAGACATGGTCTTCCCATTTCTCTTCCTAGGAATGATCTGGATCGTGAACGGAGTCATCATCCTGCTCGGCGCCGACACAAGATACGAGCGCGCCATCGCAATCTCCATCGTCACACTCTTCTATGCGCTACCAGGGACCATTGTCAGTATCATCACGATACTCTTGTCCTTGAGAAAAAGGCGCCTTGCCGGACTGTGAGGAAGAGTCTGCGAGACAATCTTGACTCTTGTCTTAAGACCTAGAAAGCTAAACAGATTCCAGAATAAACAATTGAAGGATATGAGGGGTAAGGTCGCCTTGCGACCTTCTATCGCTGGAAGAGCATTGTTTCGATAACCTATTGCTTAGCTTTGTGAGGCTGAGGTTGAACCTGTCCGTGTCTTCGGGCGAAGTGAGTAGAACGCTATTGTTCCGCCAACGCCTAAGGTAGCAGCGACAAGTGCGAGTTCTATCCATGTGTTTGTCGCGGTGCCAGGCGATGTTGTGACCGTGTAGCTGAAGTAGGTGCCGTTGCTAGGGTTAACCGCCTTGTTGCTGTTGCCGTCGAAGGCCACAATATAGTACTCCACATGACCCCCGTTGTATTGTGGGGGTATATGCGCAGTAGCTACGTGGCTTGTCGAATTGTAGGACGCCACAACAGTAGTGTTAGCGGCCTTCCAATTGTCGGTCGTGTAAACCAGAGTCACGTTCAGCACCCCGCTATTTCCGGCTGTGACAGTCGTTGTTACCGTGACTTGGTCATTGGGTCCCGGAGAAGAAGGGGAAATGCTTGGTGTGCTGATGGTCGGCCCAGGTGGGGGCGCAGCGACGATAGCGATAACTGGGAGTAGCAATAGTAGTGAGAGAACAAACGCTACATTCCTTGTGAAAGAGGACATACGTTTTCATAACATGTCTAGGGATACTGGGACATACCTCTCTTGTAACCATATGGCACTGACGAATAAAATTCTAAGTGGCTGCAAAGTCTCGTTGCGTTTGCACAGTGTTGAGCGGGCAGTGTTCAGCCCGAAACTTTCCCGTGGTCAACCGAGCACTAGAGTCAGACCGTAGCCGAGAAGAAACCCTAGTGCCGGGGAGATAACCCAGCTTGCAACGATGAGGAAAACGTTCCTGGAATTCATGACTCGCATTTTGCTTGCTAGCCCAGACCCTATGATTCCAGAGGAAACTGTCTCGGTAGTAGACAGTGGAACTCCGAGCTGATTGGCCAGTTCGACCGTTCCCGCTCCGAGAAGCTGGGAATAGAATGCGTTAGGGTACCTGAGGCTATAGATCCCCTCTGTTAGCCTTCGTAGAGCTCCTCGACCAAGAACAAACACTCCGAGAACGCTCCCAATGCCGACTGCAACGGTTGCGATCTGTGGCTGATTGGAAGGTACTCCGGCGATAAGTCCTAGGGCGTTGCTACCGGTGACGTATGCTGAAAGGAACGCCATTATTACCAGCCCGACTTTGAGCAGCGAAAGTTTCACCCAGAGGTTTCCGACGCTGTACCGGTCGTCGAGTCTAACGAAGAACAGCCCGAGAGCCGTCGCCACTATAGGCGCGCTCACCCAGAAAATCAGTATGAGAACCAGATAGTCAGTTTGTTGCAGGGTCCCGATGGCGAAGCTTACCCCTAGGATTGTCCCGGTTAGCGACTTTGATAGAGAGAGGGGGATTCTTGTGAGTTCTCCGCCGATGAAGATGAGTAGCGTTGCTAGGAGTATCGAGAAGATTTCCGTGCTGGTTTCGGTTGGGAGGAAGGCTTGTCTGACTCTGAAAAGCTTGGGACCTTCGATCAACAATCCTAGTAGATAGCCTGCGACGGCGATCAGGATTCCCGACCGTCGGTTGACCATTCTACTACCGATGATCGTCCCACAGCATGCCGAGAGATTGTTCCCACTTACAACTGCTCCCAGAAGCCCTGCCAGGACAAGGGAGAGGGCGTCTAGGGAAAGGTTCAAGCTTTGTTTTCCTAAGCGCCGAGACCCTTCATTATCACGATGACCAGGTCCGACCCGTCCTCGCAACGGTCGAGGATATCATCAGCCTCGATCGTGGTCTCGATGTAGTTGTGGAAGGAAGCATAGTCAAGCACTTCCCAGGACCCATAGATCTCGTCGAGCATATTGTCCTTAACATCGTCTCCCTGTTCTTCCAGCCGTTCAATCTGCCTAGCCAGTTCAAGTGATTGTTTCATGTCCGAGCCGGCAACGTTGAAGAGTTTCCGGAGCATCTGAAGCTGCATAAGTCCGATCTCGATCAGGCGAACTTGGTCTTTACGGATGATAGCGTCGAATTCCTTAGCCTCCCGCAAGGGTCTCTTCGTCACTCTTCTGATCTGCCGTGACAAGGCGTGAGCTCTGTCAAGAACACCATCCACAGAGTCAGCTAATCTCTCGAACTCTCTCATAAGAATCGCAGATATGGAGCCTTTCCCGAACATCTCCTCCAACGACTGAACTATCTTGTCGCCCTGTTTCTCCAAAAGACTAATCCTGTTAGTGCACGTTTCAATGTCAGAGAGTCCGTTGGGTGAGTTGGTAAGTATCTTGATTAGAAGATGAAGCGACTCCTCGCCGAGGCTTGCGAGCTCGTCGATTCGGATGAAAGCGTCCCTCTCGCCCAGCTGGAAGAAGCCCTTGACTCGACGAATCACTTGGTTCATAACATTCATTCTCCGCTGGTAAAGAGAGATGCTATCCTCTAACGACTCTGACAGTTCAGCCGGAAGGACTAGAAAAGAATGATGTATCCTTCATCTTGACACCACCCTCGCCAGCATTGGCTTAGAGACGAAGCAGTAGAATCAGATTCGCAATAGCCAGGTCCATTATTGTCAACGGTATGGACCTCTTTGCGAACCGGGCGAAGCTCAACCGTTGTTTCGGCTTGTTAAGAATGTTCAGTGCGACAAGGTTGGAAGCCGTACCTACGGGCGTTGCCATTCCTCCTATTCCAGTTCCGACAGCAAGCGCCCAAGCTAGTGGGGCGATGGCCACGCCAGGCGTATTGGCCATAGCCGCGATAACAGGAATGAAGACCGTGGCCAGTGGCACGTTGTCTACAACTTGTGAAATCAATGCGGTGACCCATAGAACGAGAGTCACGGAAAGCGCAAGGTTTCCTCCTGAGACTTGGATCATTTCGCTCCCGAGCATTGAGAGAACTCCAGTCTTCCCCAAGGCG
>VBBT01000173.1 GCA_005881695.1 Candidatus Bathyarchaeota archaeon
CGCTCGCGCAACCTGTCAATTACGTCGACAATAACCCCCTTCGTAGGAGAGAGGACTGCATCCACTTCAGTCGACACTTTTTCTCTAATCTCTGGAGGAATGCTAACCTGGAACGCCTGCCCGCCCGACAACCGGACCAACGCCATGTCTCCCTTGACCTCTTCAATAGTCCCTATCGGACGCATACCCTGTTTCAGCTCCTCCATCAGGTTGTGGTACCGGCGGAGCTCGGTCTGGAGATACTCTATCTGCCTCTCCTTTCTGGTCAGTTCCCTTTCGAGGTCTAATGCAGGAGGATATTCTGGCGAGTTCTGCTCGGCCATGCAGCTTCTGCTCCAACATAGCCCACCGAGGAATAAATAGATATGGGCTTCACCCCTGCGCCAATCTTGTGGTCTTTCGAATAGAGACCTGATTGGAGTCTCAACAAAACCGGACTCAACTATCTGAGAACAGCCGCACTCACGAGATATATCATCATCAGAAGACATTGCCGATCTTATCGAGAAGAATTGATGGAAAACGTCAAGACATGATTGAGTCTGGAAAATGGGCTCGGCCTATGTCCTTCCGACACTGGTCCCCACGCTTGGCCGATTTCTAAGGAATCCGAATCGAGGCAGATGAAGTTGAATACCTATCCCGCTTATGATATCGAAGCGTACCAGTCTTGGGATGATCTGACGACGATCCATTTTCCTGACGAGCAAATATCGACGTAGCACCTGATGCTCTTCCACCATTCGCAATTCGACGACGCCATCCACAAGGCTCTCAACCTTGTGAAACAGCTCGGGCTGGACACTTCCTGTAGAGAGAGTGGCTATCATTTTTCCACCCGCTTTTTTGACTTTGGCGGCGATACTCTGCAAGAAGCTGACCGCGTGTTTCGGCTCCGTCTCGCTGAAGATCGGCATCAACGAGTCGACTATGATAGTAACTTGATGGTTCCCCATTTTTTCCATAACTGACGTCAAGTAGATGCTCACATTGGTCAGGTCGAACGGTTGAGGGACCACTCCTTCAGTCACGCCCGCGGTGGCCGAGTAACAGTCGATGATGCTCAGCTTGTTCAGCAACTGGTATTTTCTGGGGTCCCATCCAAACTGACCCATCCTCTCAAGGATGTTAGCAGGGAACGTGTCATACGTGACAATGATGCATGGTCTCGATCTCTGGAGCTCCTCGTAGAGAATCTGTTGGGCAAGAGTAGTCTTCCCACTTCCTGGGTCGCCGGTGACCAGCACTGAGGACGAGTCAGGCAGACTTCCTCCTATGAGCTCATAGAATCCTTTGAAGGGCGAGGAACCGTACTCCAGTTGTGAGTTCACCTAGGGGAAGCTAACCGCCGAAAGCTACTATTTCCCGTTAGGACGCTCCGGCATATGAATGGGGATTGTAACCTCTACACGTAGCATTGAGTGACCGAGCACGTGAAGATGAGTCCACCCGGGCCCAACCTTTTCCACGCTGCTACAAGTTCATCGCGACAAGGAGCCGACCTTCAGATGCGTACGGTATAGAACATTCTGATGCAGCCTTCACCTGAGAAGTAAAGGTCGCGATGGAAGGAGTCTGGAAGATATGAGGCTCGCTTGTTTCCCAACGAGTCCATTAAGACGCTCGTAAGATAGAAGGTTGGTTGAGGGCCGATATTTTGTCTTAAAAGTCCTTGTTTGTTAATTTGGTGCTGAAGCCGGTGCGAGAAATGTGCGATAACGCTCTAAGTCCGGGTAATTTCTAGTCGAAATCGTTCTCAAGCCCACTCGACTCGCTTCTGAGGCGCGCATGTAGCTCAAGGAGGTTAACCAGAGTGGCAATGTCGTCGAGATCTTCGGCCGCAAAAATCTGCTTGGGCCTTCGTTCTCCCATGCCCATCTCGACACATGTGCTCGCTCATCCGGTATTAGTATAAGGATTATCATTCTCCGAATATCGAAGCCAAAGTCTGGAAATTTGTCAGAGAGGCAAACTTACAGCAAATCAGAGGCGTGGCGATGTTATATGGTTGGTGGAGGCGGCGGCTTTCGTACCTTGATAGCCAATAGGATCAGGAAAAGCGCCACTCCGAATATCGTAAGTAGCACGACAGCGGAGACGACGGGAGCAGAGGTTGTGCCGCTTATGTTCAGAGTGATGGTGCTCACACCTCCGGGCGTTGCTGATGCATCTTCAGACCATTTTACATCCTGTCCTTGGTACGTGACGCGAGCTGTGTAGGGCCCGAGCGGAATGTCTCCAAGGCCGACCGTTCCCTGGCTGCCGGTTAGGTGGCTTACACTGGTTGAGTTTGGAGGAGCAAAGGTAACGGTTACATTCGCACCGGACACGGGATTATTGTTTGGATCAACGACCTTTACAGTGGCCGGGTAGACTGCGAGTTGGATCGACTTTGCTACGTTACCGTTGGTAAGATCTATCGTTTGTGCACCTATTACAAGACCGGATATCCCTTCCCATTTCGCATCCACGACGCTCCAGCTTGCAGCTTGCAACCACTGACCAGAGTAGGCGGAGGTCGTCAGAGTACCAGTGGGACCTGACAGCGTAATGCTGGCCGCAGGACTCAATGCC
>VBBT01000132.1 GCA_005881695.1 Candidatus Bathyarchaeota archaeon
ACAAATCTCGCGAGAACAGATAGGATCGCGAACGTACCACAGCCCGACCTCTTATGTGTAGATTTGCACATTGGAAAAGAGCAAATCGTCGGAAATGAGCCGATAACAAGGAATTAGAGCCGCATAACCCACCTAGGCCAAGTTTGCCTCCGGTTTCGGAGCCCTAGCGCTTGATAAATTTTATATTGCACGCGAAATCTCTCGCCGGTTGAGACTTGGGGATAAGAAAGAATTGTCATCAGAATTAGCCGGTCAGCAAGTAATTATTCTAAGAGAAGGAACTTCGAGAAGCCGCGGCCAAGATGCATTGAAAGCGAACATCATGGCTGCAAAAATCATCGCAGAATCTGTCCGATCCTCACTAGGACCTAAAGGCATGGACAAAATGCTGGTGGACGGATTCGGAGACGTAACCATCACTAACGATGGAGCCACGATACTCGATGAGATGGAAGTGCAACATCCGGCGGCGAAGATGATGGTGGAAGTTGCAAAGACCCAAGACGACGAAGTTGGGGACGGGACGACCACATCAGTTGTTGTGGCTGGAGAGCTTCTCAAGAAGGCGGAGGAACTGATCGACCAGGGAATCCATCCAACTGTAATAGTCGATGGTTACAGGCAGGCTTCGAACCGAGCACTAGAAGTGCTCGATCAAATCGCAATCAAGATCGATCCAATTGACAAGGCGACTCTTAGGAAAGTGGCTGAGGTCTCACTGGCGAGCAAGATTCTCGCCGAAGACAAAGAGGCAATGGCAGAACTCGCAGTGAACGCAATTCTCCAAGTTGCCGAGAAGACTCCCGATGGATACAAGGTCGACATCGATGACGTGAAGGTGGAGAAGAAGCCCGGCGAATCATTGACCGATACCGCTCTCATCAAAGGAATAGTTCTCGACAAAGAAATCGTCCATCCGGGCATGCCCAAGAGAGTAGAGGATGCGAAGATCGCGCTGGTCGACGCGCCGTTAGAGGTGGAAAAGACAGAGTTCGATGCCAAGATCAACATTGAGAATCCGGAACAGATGAAAGCGTTCCTAGACGAGGAGGAGAAAATGCTCAAGGATATGACCGACAAGATCTCGGGCTCGGGAGCCAACGTTCTACTCTGCGAGAAAGGAATAGACGATGTCGCCCAACACTATCTCGCGAAGAAGGGGATACTCGCGGTCAGACGGGTAAAGCAATCTGACATGGAGAAACTCGTCAAGGCAACCGGCGGAAAAGTCGTCAGCAACGTAAACGATCTAAGGGCTGAAGATCTGGGATTCGCAAAGCTAGTCGAAGAACGGAAAGTTGCAGACGATAAAATGACGTTCGTCGAGGGAAGCAAGAACCCCAAGGCTGTTACGATCCTCGTCCGTGGTGGAAGCGAGAGACTTGTTGACGAAGCCGAAAGAGCAATCCACGATGCACTGTGTGTCGTGCGCGACGTTGTGCTGGACCCAAGGGTCGTTGGAGGTGGAGGTGCCCCTGAGGCTGAAGTCGCAAGGCGACTTAGAGAACATGCGCAGAAACTCTCCGGAAAAGAACAACTGGCAGTTATAGCCTTCGGCGAAGCCCTCGAAACGCTTCCGACTGCCCTGGCGGAAAACGCGGGGCTCGACCCGATCGACATCCTCGTCCAGCTCCGAGTCGCCCATGAGAAAGGACAACTCTGGGCCGGGGTTGACGTGAACGAGTCTAAAGTCGCTGACCTCAAGGAAAGAGGCATTCTTGAACCCCTAGGAGTGAAAGTACAGGTGATAAAATCGGCGGCTGAGGCTGCAGGAATGATACTAAAGATCGATGATGTAATAGCCGCTGCAAAGTCTAGTCCCAGCGGTCAAGGCGGCCCGAAAGGAAAGGACGAGGGTGACGACGAGGGAAGTAGCGATTTCTAGAGAGCCCGACAGCATAGAGATCGGACCCCCAAAACTCACACGCTTCGAGAAAGCGAGAGTAGTAGGAGCTAGGGCCCTCCAGATATCCATGGGAGCACCGGTGCTCCTTGACCTCAAACAAGAACGACTATCACCGATTGACGTCGCCTTAATGGAGCTGGATGAAGGCGTTCTTCCGATCAGTATACGACGTTCCTTGCCTGATGGGACTAGCCAGAATATCCCGTTGAAATGGCTTCTGCATCCAGTGGGAGAAGAGAAGAAGCCTCGGTCGAAGAAGGAAGACGAGTAACCATTCAGCCATCCCCAGAGCCGGTCCTCTTAGCGGGGGTAAACGCTGAGGACGAGCGATTCTCTTGGAGGGTTGCTCTGGCTGTGATGCTAATACTGTCTGCGGTGGCGAGCCTGGCCTACATCTTGAACGTGAACCCTTTCGCGATTAGTTTCAATATCTCGCTCGTTTACCTGCCAACAGTGGTCCTGGTCATAGGGCATTTTGTGACGAGAGCTAGAGGGAAAGCAAATAGTTCAGCTAGTTGACGGGCGGGTTATGAGGCAGCTTGATGCTCATAACGTAAGCATCAGCTCCATCATGATAATAGTGGGTCGCTACTCTAGCAGTATCAAATCCCATGTTCTTGTAGAGCCTGACCGCGTCCTCGTTGGCAGTTCGAACTTCGAGGAAGCACTCTTCCGCTCCGTGTAACTCCAAGGCTTTCATCGCGGCGAGAACTAGTTCTTTTCCGATGCCCTGTCGCCTATAATCTGGCATGACCGCGACTGAAACCACGTGTCCCTTTCGCACCATTCTGAACCTGCGAACATCCGAGAATCCGAACTCAAGCCTGCACATGATGTACCCTGCGACCTTTCGTTCCTTCTCTGCGATGATGAAGGCCTCGGGGCAGCTCTTGTAGACTTCCATGAAGAAGTACGGGCTGTAGTTTTCGGGAAGGCAGACCCTGTTGATCTCGATGACTGATGAGAGATCGTCCGGGCGGAACGGACGCAACAGGTACGGTGCTTCGAGCAACTCTCTTTCTAAGATAGTTGGGAATAACTATGTATAATATCTTGTCGTCGAATTCGATAATTTCTCTCAGTTTGACAACACGTTTAAATCGCTCAGAACGGAGCGAGCCGCGAAAGACAGGCGACTCTTGCGTGAGTGATGCGGCCCAAACGCCGACTCCTTTACCGGCGGCTCAAACTACTTTTGCGGTCTATTCTGGGCCTCCGCTGGACTCCATTAAGACGATGGTAGCGTCAGAGTTCCAGGTCAAAGACGCGTTTTTAGATCCGTACGGGATTCCAACTGTTCAAGTAACTCGAGAACCGGCTAAGGAGAAATTCCAGAGGCTGCTGGACCAACTGCGTCAACAGGGGCTCATAGCGGCGATAAGAGGAACGACAGACACTCTTACTATCAAAGTCTTCCAGAAACCCCAGGTTAAGCCGTCTCGCAAGATTATCAATCTGGGGCTCTTCCTCGCGACTGTGACTACGGTCTTCGTCGCGGGATACTACCTTTGGACCACAGGTCTGCTCGGTAGCCAAGTCCTTCAACAACAACTTATCGTGATAATTGACCCTACGGCGAACCCGTATCTCAAAGCGGGGCTGTTCGCTGGGGGTCTTCTCTCGATAATAGGGCTTCACGAGTTTGGGCACAAGGCTGCGGCTCGACATCACAAGATGGACGCAACTCTTCCGTATTTCGTTCCAGGTCCTCCTCCAATCGGGACCTTTGGTGCCCTCATCTCTCTCAAGTCGCCTCCAGCCAATCGGGATCAGCTGTTCGATCTTGGGCTGAGCGGGCCTGTCGTAGGCTTCGTTGTGACGATAGCCGTTGCGGCTCTAAGCGTGCTTATCGGATTTCTGCCGAATGCCAGCCAAACGACCCAGTTGACTCAGTGGAGTTCGACTTGTGGGGCGCAGCTCGGAGTCTCGGGGTGTCTTTCCAACATTGACTTCAGCGCGTGGCCGGGTCAACCACTCATTTTGATAATTGTTTCCGGACTTACGAGTTCCGTGAGGCCTGGTGTTTTCTTGGATGGTCAGCTTTTCTTTGCGGCTCAGATAGGTGCGCTCTTGACATTCCTCAATATAGTTCCTGCTTGGCAGCTTGACGGTGGGCACATTTCTCGAGCGGTGTTCGGTGCTAATGGTCATCGGGTTGCGAGTGTGGTTGGACTCTTGTTACTCTTTGTCTCTGGGTATTGGACTTTCGGGATCCTGATCCTGGCTTTCATGTTCTTTTCGCGTCGAGGGTTCGCAGGCGTTGAGCCGTTGGATGACATCAGCCCCGTCAGCAACTATAGGAAACTGCTCTATGTCCTCGCTCTTGCCATGTTGGTGCTTACTTTCGCCTTCTCTCCCTTCTAAGAAGAATCGGGTATGCCTCCTCCTATCAGTGAAGGGACTGTTAGAGTCTTGGTCGAGACTCTGAGACTGAGCAAGGATAGGAATATCGTTCAGATAGCGGATATCGCCTCGAGCGCGAGGACGACCGAGTCTCTCGCAAGAAAGATTCTCACAAATGCTCGGGTTGAGCACGACAGTAATTCTATCTCTCTAAGTCCAGGATTTCGAGTTAGACTTGCTCTGGATATCGCTCGGGCTGGACGGTTACGAGAATCTGCTCGGGCTCTCACCTGGCAGGAGTTCGAGAAATTCGCGGAGGAATGTCTTCGAGAGGCTGGGTTTCAAACCGAGAAGAACGTGAGAGTAAAAGGAGACGGTCGCGCTTGGCAGATAGACGTCGTCGGGACCCGAGGCAATCTGGTTGTTACGATGGACTGCAAACACTGGAATACCCCTGGCTATCTCTCGAAATTCAGGCTAGCTGCAGAGCACCAACGAAACGCTACTCTGCACCTCCTTGCCAGGCCGGTGGAAAGAATGGTTCAAGGAGACAAAGAGCGGCAGGCGCTTCCTGTAATTTTGACCCTGTCCGAACCACGAGGCCAACTCTCGGAAGGCGTCGTGCTCGTCTCGGTTGAGAAGCTTCCAAGCTTTCTTATTGGTGTCACGCCTTACGACGAGAATCTTCCGTTCATATCCTCATCTCTTTCTTTTGTGGAAAACCCTATGAGCCAATCGAACTAACCTTGGTTAAGAGACAGATGAACATCGTCGTCGTTGGCGCGGGCACAATGGGCTCAGGTATAGCTTACTCTTCTGCAGCCTCAGGACACACTGTGATGGTTATCGAGCAGGACCAGAAGCTCCTGGACCAGGGAATGCGTCGCGTTGACGACTATGTCCAGAGGAACCTGAGTCGAGGGCATATCAACAAGGAGCAGGCGTCTCAGATCCATGCGAAGGTGCGGGGAAGCGTAGACTTCGCGAAAGCGTGTAGCAACGCTGACCTGGTGGTGGAAGCGGTCTTTGAAGATCCTAGTATCAAGGAAAAGGTGTTCTCCACTCTCGACAAGGTTTGTCCCAAGAACACGATTCTAGCCTCAAACACTTCGTCAATAAGTATTAGCAAGATTGCGTCGGCCACGAAACGGCCTGACAAAGTCCTGGGATTACACTTTTTTAATCCTGTTCCGACGATGAAGCTTGTGGAGCTGATCAAGGGAGAACGCACATCTCCGGACGCAGTCAAGGCTGCGACGTCTTTCGTGGAGACGTTGGGGAAGACTGTGGTTCAGTCCGCTGATAAGACGGGTTTCATTGTGAACAGGGCTCTGATGCCGTTCCTCAACGAAAGTGTCAAGCTCTTAGAGGAGAATGTGGCCACTCGCGATGATATTGATAAGGCGTTTCTGTTGGGAACGAATCATCCAATGGGGCCACTGCAGCTTGCGGACTTTATCGGAGTAGACGTTGTGTTATCGACTTTGAAAGTTCTAGAAGGAGAATTTGGCGGGATGTTTGCGCCTACGCCTCTCCTTGAGAAGATGGTGAAGGAGGGAAAGCTGGGAAGGAAGACGAAGAGGGGCTTCTATGACTACTGAAGAACAAGCCCCGATCCCAGACGACGGGTCGAAACAGCTCACCGATCTGATTCTGAAAGGTGATCATGAGAATGCTGCGAGGGTTGCGGTGGAGATCGTTGCGAAGAGCGGGAGTGCAAACGATGTTGTTGACACGATTGCGGATGCGATGAACATCGTCTCGGATCTTCACGAGGTAGAGCGCTATTCTGTTGCGGAAGTGGAGAAATGCGAAGATGCAGCGGAGAAGGCGCTGGCGGCTGTTAGACCAAGGATCAAGATTGATCAGAGGAAGATTAAGGGACGTGTCATGGTTGGCTCCTTGTTGGAGGATCCTCACAGTTTCGACAAGACACTTCTCCTAACAATGCTCGAAGTCGGAGGGTTCACAGCCATTGACGGGGGAACAGACCTCTCGCCGGAACAGGTCGCGGGGAAGGTCACACACTACAAGCCAGATATTTTGGCCGTTCCACTGATAACGGAGGTTGCTGCTAGGAAGCTCGTTGACGCGAACACGCACATTCAGGACACAGGCGGGAAGCTGAGGATCATCGCCTATGGTAGAGGTGCTCGCGGTCTCTCGGGGCAGAAGTTCACCCTTGTGGAGGCTGATTCGTTCAGCGCGTTCAGCAAGATTGCTGAGATTCTGATCTCGAAAGTGTAGACCTAGTCTGTTCGACGTTTGTCCGTGGAGTGACGGACTGACCGCTCATGCGGCGTAGAATGCTTGACAGGCACCCCCCCTTTTCAAGAACGATTTCTCGGGGAGTGTAGGGAAGGGCTCCGATATTCGGTATCAGGGCGGATAATGGGCGATTTCGGTTCTAACTCTTGTTTAGAGGCTCGGGCCTCAAGACCCGTAATTGAACGCCGGTTTACGTGAAACCGAAAAGGAAAGTGGTTTGTGGCCTGCTTGGGGGTCGCAGGTTTGACTATTGCCTTTCTTAACCATTGTCGGAGGGGTTTCCTTTGGCATTGGAGCCAACGTTTTACTTGCTGGCTGGTAAAGCGGCGAAAGAAGGAATAAATTGGCGCGGCCCGGTCTGGCTAAGATGGGCGAACGGTTGTCGGTGGCGGTTCAGGGATTCCACCCTTCAAGCTTCCTCGCCGAAGAGACCGCAAGACTCCGCGAACTCGCTCAAGGCAAGAAAGTTATCTCAGCAGTATCCGGCGGCGTGGATAGTACTGTCGCGAGTCTGGTTGCGAGAGAAGCCCTAGGGGACAACCTACTCCCCATAATGATCGACACAGGCTTTCTCCGAGTTGGCGAGCCTGAACGCGTCAAAGAAAGGCTGGCTATGTCTCCGACTTCTCTGAAGGTGCGTCTGGTCCACGCAAGCGGCCGATTCCTCGCCTCGGTGAAAGAGAAGAAAACAGCCGAGGAAAAACGGAAAAAGTTCCGAGAGACCTTCTACCAGGTTCTCAAAGAGGAGGCGCAGAAGGAAGGTTGCGAGTTCATCCTCCAGGGGACAATTGCTCCTGACTGGATTGAGACGCAGGGCGGTATCAAGACCCAGCACAACATTCTAGAACAGGTCGGAATAGACCCTGCGACAACCTATGGTTTCAAGATCATCGAGCCTCTAGCTGACCTCTACAAGGACCAAGTACGAACACTCGGACGCCACCTCAACCTGCCAAGCGAACTGTCTGAGAGACAACCCTTCCCCGGACCAGGACTCCTCGTTCGATGCGTCGGGAACGTGACTAAGGAGAAGATCCGTGTGCTCAAAGAGGCGACAAAGATTGTTGAGAAGAGCCTTTCTCCTTTCAACTACGAGCAGTACTTTGCAGCGGTGATAGAGAACAGGTTCGCTAGGGACCCCTCGCTCAAGACAATCTCGGAATCTGCAAGTGGAGCACTTGGCCTTCCGAGGTCCGAGGTCCATGTGGAGGTCTTTGAAGACAGGGTGACAGGGGTGAAAGGGGACCAGAGATGCTATGGGCTTCTTGCCGGTGTCAAGCTCTCGGAGGAGTCCCGCGAGACCTATGGCTGGCTCGAAGATAGACTTCGCGAGCTACAAACGGGAATCGTGGAAAAATTCCCGGATATCACTAGGGTGGCATTGCTCGTCAAGGAACGAAGAGGTGGAGGACCTTTATCCATTCTCGTAAGGGCGGTTTCAACCAGAGATTTCATGACGGCCGCAGTATCCCCCGTGCCCTGGAAAATCCTCAAAGACATCAGCCAACAGATTTTGAAAAAGGAGAACGTGAGCCGGGTCTACTACGACATCACGCCCAAACCCCCCGGGACAATCGAGTTCGAATAAGACATGACGACAATACCAGTCATATACGTCAAAGGTCAGTACAATCACCTGATCGTCCGAAACCTCAAGGAGTTGGGTGTAGAATCCAAACTACTCCCACCATCTGTCCCCCTCGAACAGTTCGAATCAATGAACGCTGACGCCTTGGTAATGGGGGGCGGTCCGCAAAGCGTAAGATCTCCCAACCAACTGACTGGCGAGTTAGCGAACGCAGCCCGACTCATAAGACAAGTCAAATTGCCTATGCTTTGTATCTGCGTCACTCACCAGCTTCTAGCCACAGCGTTTGGTGGAGTGACCGAAGCTGCCCGGAAACCAGAGTTTGGTCCGGTGGAAATTTCGGTCATCGACGAAGGACGAATTCTTGAGGGATTGAAGCCAAGTTTCACCGCCTGGGAGTCCCACAACGATGAGGTGGTCAAGGCGCCCGACGGGTTTCATGTTCTAGCCAAGTCAAACAACTGTGCAATTGAAGCCATGCGACATGACAATAGAGACGTCTTCGGGGTCCAATTCCACCCGGAAGTATCTCACACACTGAAAGGCGTGGAATTGTTCAAGAACTTCCTGCATATAGTCGAGGAACAGAAATGAATTGGCCCCGTTTCCTCGCCGACCATCATGTGAAGAGCGTCGCCTTTGGAAGCTAGACGCCGTAGACATCTCCTTTGAGTGGAGTAATAATGGACCTTTCGAGGGCCCTCATTGTCGTAACTGCAACATTTGATTCTCTCAATCAAGCCGGTTATGGGAAACGCATCTCATGCCCAGTTCCCTTCTAAGTCCCCCGTCCTCGGGCTTGATTCATGATTTGAGCTGTCTCAATTGTTGAGATCTCGTCCGTCGCCTAAACGTACATAGTCACAGCAAGCGAGCGCCTAATTTTACTGGGTTCTGAGTTGGAAGTCTTCTATGGATTCTCCCGGGTTAACGGCTACACAGTAGTTAGTGGCCAGGTAGGTCGTTTCTGCTGGTCAGAGGTTTCCTTCGGAGAAGAGACTGTCTCAGCCCACTCTACGACAAAGTCAATTAGCTGATGGCGGAGATCTTCGCCCTTAGACTGAGACCGTCTAAGGGTCCTGATATTATCGGCGAGTTGAATCGAACCCAACACATCCTTCGTCCATTTCTCAAGATCCCTCCGTCCAATATGGTACTCCAGAGATTCTAATGGCACGATTTTGAGGGCTTCCAGGAATTCTCCAATTGAGGAGGCGAGTATTCCCGAATATTGTCCGAGACCAGTGTCAAAGTAGAATGACT
>VBBT01000174.1 GCA_005881695.1 Candidatus Bathyarchaeota archaeon
TTGCGTCCATGTCGAAAAGCCTCTGTGCGACGGTGGAGATTTTTGCGACCGAGTGCAGTTTGACCCCCTCTTTCATCAGATGCTGTTCGCCTCCTTCTTGCCTGTCGAGGAGAACGAGAGCATCCTCGACAACTCCTCCTTCTCCACGAATGCTTTGCAGAGCGGTGAGAATGTTCTTGCCAGTCGTGATCACGTCGTCGATAAGAAGGACCCTTTCACCTGGTGTCAATATCCCTTCGACCGTTTTCTCTCTTCCGTGTAGTTTGATGTCCTTCCTAGTATAGACGAGAGGCTTGGATAGAGTGTATGCAAGTACGGAGGCCCACGGCAGTCCGCCTGTTGGTATGCCTCCAATCTTGTCGATTCCCTCAATAGATTTGGCGCTTTTCGCCAAGAGCTCTGAGCATGTGCGGAACGCGTCAGGAAAGCTAGGGATTACCCGGAGGTCTAGATAGTAGGGGCTTATCCTGCCTCCTGATAATGTGAACATTCCAAATTGCAAAGCTCCAGTTCTCACTAGCAACTTGGAGAAGTCATCTTCAAGAGAACGCGGCGTCTAAGAACCCACCATCATGCAAACCGATGAGAACAGAAGCACCGAACTCTCACTCATGAGCAGTCGGATTCAGGTATAGCGATTTAAAGCCAAGCTCGAGAGAAGACGGCGCGAGGGAACAAATTCGGAGCTCTGGATTCCCTACGGCGAGACCGAGATTCCGATCAGAGTTCCTGACGACAATTTCTACAAGATTCTGGAACCCAAGAAACCAGCCGCCGCCGGTCGGCTCTCCAATCAGATGGAGGACGCTCTCTCTCATCCTGTCAACGACTTCTCACTTTCGAGCATTGTGAAACCCGGGACAATCGCAGGTGTGCTGATAGATCCTATCATTCCTTCCAGTGTTCAGAGGCAAGCCATTGAACACCTCCGAGCAAAGCTGAACGCCCTCGGTGTTAGTGAAACTAAGTTTTTTTCCCGACGTCGAACCTCAAACGTAGAAGCCCAACCTACTCTGGACGAGTCAATCTTCAAGACTTTCGATCCCGGAGATCAAACGTTTACCGAAATAGGGAAGACTAGCCATGGGACGAATGTTTTCCTCGAAACAGAACTGCTCGCTTGCGATGTCAAGGTAAGCCTCACGATGGTGACCCCTCATTTCGCGAGTGGCTTTACTGGGGGGCCGGACATCCTCCTTCCAGGAGCATCGTCGCTCGACACGATTGCCAAGAACAGGTCGCTGATGATCAAGAGCATTGCACCCCCCGGCGACATCAGTGAGAATTTGGTGCTCTCAGACGCCTTTGAAGCGTATAAGATGGCAGGTTCCTTCTACAGCCTTACCCTAGTGCCTGACGGTTGGGGAGGAATCGATACAGTATTCTCCGGAGAGCTGGAAGCCGTGTTCCGACAAGCGGTCGAGAAGTATCTACAAGTTCATGGTCCCAAGATAGACCGGAAATCTGATGTTGTCGTCGTTGCTGCAGGAAAACTGCTGGGAATGGACCTCTACCACGGGGTCAGGGTCCTATCCAACGCCTTCGGAGCCGTAAAGAAAGAGGGAACGATCATCCTCGTCGCCGAGTGCTCAAAGGGTATCGGGGACCAAGGGTTCCTAGAATTCTCTAGGCGATTCTCAGAGAAAAAAGAGTTAGTCACGGAGCTTCGGCACAGGTTCAAACTTGGAAGCCATGTCTCATTGTTCCTTCAAGATGCCCTGGAGAAGCATAGAATACAACTCGTGTCTGTACTCCCCGATCTTTACGCCAAAGATTCGTTCAAGCTGAAGCCATCACGAACCGCATCCAGTGCGATCCAGCAATCCATTCGAGTAGAAGGAAAAGAAGCAAAAATTCTGATCATAACAAGAGGAGACTTGACTATTCCAAGCGTCACGCCCGTCTGAAGGACCATTGATAAGAGACCTGTTCACGGAGTCGAGAAGCCGATGAGAATCGCGAAAGCCCAAGTGCTCACAATTTTCCTCCTGATTCTGCTCTCAGTCTCACAGGCAAACGGCCAATACTCTCAGTCCACCTCTCCAGGAGCCGTCGCGGCGTCCAGAGTAGTTTCCCTGACCATCAAGATCGTTCTGCTGGGCTTCTCTAATACCGATCTAAATTCCTCGTATCTGACCAGTGGCATTAATTCTATTCCAGTCAAATACCAACAAGTCCTGCAAGGACCCATCAACACCGGGGTCATGTTCAATTTCACATACCAATACGTGTACGAAAGACCAAACTCGACCCTGGTTCAGAGCTTCGTCCAATATCTGAACTCCATCGTAAAGGAACAAGATACATCTCCTGGCCAAACCCCTCCTGGCTTCGCCAATCCCGCTCTCAACAACACCGGGACAAGAGTGAACCTAGTACAGAACTACTTCTACGATGCGAACAAAGTTGAGAACTGGCTTGCCTCAAACCAGACGCTATTCGGAACTGTCCCCGTGCCAGGATACACTCTCTTCATTGCAAATCTCAACGCAACAACTGTACCATCTCTATCTTACCAGGAATACCAAGCGTACAACACGAAGTGTCCCGCCATATGCGTCAGCGGCGTAACCGCTCGCCCTCACTACTACAATCGAACATCAACCGATCCTGACCTGGGTCTGAATTTGACTCGTCACTACATGACAGGATGGGGTGGGACCGGGAGAATCTACTACACGGACCTCTCCGCAGGTACGAGTTACTGGACCAACGAGCTTCCGATACAGGTTGCGGCAGGGGCAAGAGGAGTGAATCTTTCGACGGGCTATGGCAGAATTTGGGCCGCCGAGTTCATCAACGACTACATCTTCGGTGCCGTCTACAACCTCTTCTCAGCAGATCAGCTCTACCCCGTCACATACGCACAGAACTACAATTTCCAGCTATTCGTATTTGACAACCGGACAAGCGCGGAAAAGGCCAAGGGACCGAAAATTTCGACGACCATCAACACTATCAAGGTTCAGAGCCAACTCGCAAGCCTCCTTCCATTTGCCAAGGTAACAGTCACCGCAAAGTTTGCGAACATTACAGCGTACCCACAGCTTGCCGCCGTAGTTGCGAACGCAACAACCAGGGTGAAGGATCCTGCATTGTCGATTCCGATAGTCGATGCAAGGCTGGTCTGGAACTGGTTGTCGACATATGGTCAAGGGCACATCACCCAGTTCATCAATGTGACACACACAACCTCTGAGTACGATATTCCCGGCTTCCTTTTCGCCTTCCAAGGGAACTACACTTTCGCATTTACCTTCAAGGAGAACATCGCGTTTTCTGAACGGCCCGGCTCCATTGGAGGCGTTGCGCTAGGAGACATGATTCTAGTGAACCAGTCGGAGTCAATCCTCACTGCAGGAAACAACACCTCGTACAATGAACCTGGAAAAGGGATCGGCTTCACTCGTGCAGCGACCCACGAGCTCGGGCATATGATGGGCCTGAACCACCCATTCATCTATGACCAGACTGAGGATTTCACAAACAGTGTAATGGCCTATTACCCGGACTCTAATACTTACAGCCAGTTTGACAAGGACACGGTTCTTAGAGGAATAAACGACGAGCTTCTGATAATCGCCCAAGACGCGCTCGCAGCCACGGGAAACAGTCTGATCAACGCTGGAAGCATATCGGCCGCGAGACAGGAAATGTCGCTCGCGAACCAACACTATTCAACTATGGATTACGCCGGCGCCGTCCAATACTCGCTGGCGGCCGCACTGCATGCCCTGCAAGCAGAGGCCAGCGGCACGCTCTTCTCACCCGGACTAGTTTTTGGATTGATCGGACTCGCGGTCGGTGTAGCGATCGGTGTCCTCGTAGGATTCTTTTTCTTCAAGAAGCGAAAGACGACAGCCGCGGTTGGATACAATCTCTGTCCAACTTGTCAGCAGCCAGTTCGATGGGACCCTGTTCAGATGAAGTGGTATTGCGATAGATGCCAGAAACCTGTCTAGAAAATGGTCCCTAGTTGTCGGGCAAAACCTCAACGAGATATTCCTAGCTATCTTTGAACCTTTCTCGGAAAACAAATTCGCCATCATCGTCGGTATGTATAATAAGGGAAATCGGCGGTTTTCTTGGAAACTCAGGGAGATTTGGAAACTAGGTGTCGGGGCCAGGGTTCAGATCCAAGTTCAAGGATACTGACGTGGCAGTTACCTTCAGGGATCTCATACTTCTCCCCGGATGGACCGAGGTTGAGCCCAGCCAAGTGCAACTCTCGACACAAGTCACGATAAACCACTCTCTTAACATGCCGTTCGTCGCAAGCCCAATGGACACTGTAACCGAAAGCGAAATGGCCATCGGGGTTGCGAGGCTCGGAGCGCTCGGAGTACTCCATCGGAACTGTACAGCGGAAGAAGAGGTGGAGATGGCGAAGAAGGTGAAACGAGCTGAATCTCTCGTGATAAAGGACGTGATCACGATTAGACCCACCGAGACGGTCGATTACGCTACCGAGCTGATGCAGAAGCACAACATTTCAGGACTGCCCGTAGTTGAAGCGGAGAAGCTAGTCGGTATCGTAACTGGGAGAGATGTCCGTTTCGCTGACCCCAGCCTGCTGACCAAGGACGTTATGACTAAGGAGGTCATCACCGCACCGGACGATACGAACATCGAGGATGCGAAGGAGATTCTTCACGAACACCGCGTTGAAAAACTTCCCCTCATTGACAAAGAAGGCCGCCTTAAGGGACTAATGACCATCAAAGATATCCTTCTTCGAGGAAGGTTTCCCGACGCGGCCCGAGACGAAAATGGACAATTGCTCTGTGGGGCCGCCGTATCGCCCTTCGATCTCAAAAGAGCAAAGAAGCTCAGCGAGATAGCTGACATTCTCGTAATCGATGTGTCCCACTTCCACAACGCTAACGTGTTCAATGCTACAAAGAAGATTTTGGAAGAAGTTGATGCTGATGTCGTGGTGGGCAGCATCGGGACTTACAAGGCTGCTGAGGACGCAATCACAAAACTGGAAGGAATAGCAGGCTTCAGAGTTGGAATAGGCTCGGGGTCCATTTGTACGACAATGGAGGCAACAAAGGCCGGCTCGCCAACGGTCTACGCAACGGCTCAGGTTGCAGATGCAGTTCGGACCTACGGCTCGAAGATTCCAATAATAGCTGATGGCGGGATAAGAGGTCCGGGCGACGCTGCCATAGCCATGTCACTCGGAGCGTCCGCGGTGATGATGGGCAATCTTTTCGCACGTTGCAAGGAAGCGCCTGGTACACTCATAACGATTGGAGGTCGGTATTACAAGCAATACCGAGGGATGGGAAGTCCTTCTGCCATGGCAAAGAGGTTCTCCATGGATCGCTATGCTCAACCATCGAAGGGGCTTCCAGAAGGAGTTGAAGGTTGGGTTCCCTACAAGGGAGAAGTAGGTGTTGTTATTCAGGAAATGTCAGCGGGGTTGCAAGCATCGATGGGATACGCGGGGGCCCGGACGATTCAGGAGCTCTGGGAAAAGGCCCACTTGGCTGCCATAACCCACTCGGGTGCCGAGGAAGCCCGTCCACACGATGTGCTCCTGCCGTCTGATTCTCCAGAAAGAGTCTAACGTCTAGGCTTAGTTCCAAAGGAACACTTTGCCTCGTAAAATCGTTTGAACCACTCGAAGTCTCCCAACCATTTCAGGTGCGCATTCAAAGGGGTCGCGGTCAAAGACCGTCATGTTCGCCCATTTTCCGACCTCTAGGGTTCCCTCATCACTCTCCGAAAATGAGGCGTAAGCTGCGCCGGTTGTATAACAAGAGAGGGCCTCGCTCGTGGTTAACCGTTCCGCGGGTAGAAGGCCGGGGCGGAAGACCGCTGACCACAAGCCCTCAACTGTGCTTGGATCATCGCTAGGGCTGTCGGATCCGGCTGCCAAATGGATTCCTGCTTGAAGCATAGATTTGAAAGGATACAAGTATGAGATCCGCTTTCCGAGACGTTTTTCGG
>VBBT01000133.1 GCA_005881695.1 Candidatus Bathyarchaeota archaeon
CTGGCTACTTATATCAAGGCTCAAGTGAACAAATACAAAACCCAAGCAAGACAAGAGTACATTGAGAAGCATGGTATTCCTCACCCTGCAGAAACGAGGATGACAGAGGTCGCTCTATGACAAGAGATCCGGTCTGCGGAATGATGGTGGACGAGAAGAAAACCAAGCTCCAATCAGCCTACCAAGGGAAGAACTTCTACTTCTGTTCAAGCGTTTGCAAGACAACCTTTGACAAAGCTCCGCAAAAATACGCAAGCAAGTAGCTCTCACTCGGTAAGAGCAGGGCGATTCATCTAGAATCAGATTAGGCGAAATCCGATCTGAAATTATTATAGAACCTGCGGATGATGCGACAGAGTGCGGAAAACACAAGTCTCGCTACTAGGAACAATTCTCGGAGCAGGTTTCTGGGGCCTGTCAGGAACCGCTGCGCAAGCACTGTTCCAGATCTACCAGTTCCCAGTAGTAGCACTTGTCACAATACGAACGCTCGCGTCGGGACTGATACTCTTGATTATAATCCGTCCTGCGCGGCCAGGACGACCCTTCGGGCAGCTTCTCGGACTCTCGATCTTTGGATTCGCAGGTTCTCAGCTGGCCTATCTGTGGGCGATCCAGTTCTCAAACGCGGCCACAGCAACACTGCTGCAATTTCTGTTTCTGCCGATCGTGGCTGGCTACGAGGCGGTGAAAGGGGTGTTGCGCTGGTCCGTTCGATGGACTGTTTCGTTGCTCTTGGCAATGGTGGGCACATTATTTTTGGTGGGAGGATTGCCAGGCCCGAATTTTCGGATCTTGGTCACTCCCGCTGGAGTATTATTTGGATTGCTGGCTGCTGTCTCGGGAGCATACTACACTCTAGCCTCACGTCCTCTCGTCCGTGCCCACGGATCTTGGTGGGTCACGACATGGGGATTCATGATAGGAGCAATGGCGACACTGCCGTTCGGGGTTGAATCGGTCTTCAGCTACCAATTCCCATCCACTTTGCAAGCTCTGACAGCCGTCGCGGAGCTTGTCGTTTTCGTGATTGTCTTCGGGACAATTCTTGCCTACGGCCTCTATCTGGCTGGTTTACGCCGACTCTCGGCTACCGAGATTGGGTTAGCTTCCTCGTCAGAGCCTATTGTCGCGTCCGGAGCCGCATACCTCTTCCTAGGTGTAATCCTTACTGGTGTCCAGTATCTCGGTGGAGCTATGATTATTCTGGCAGTGATTCTGCTTGCCTCGCGAAAAGTAGGGGAGGTCCCTAATCTCTAGTCCGAGCTTGAAGCGAACTGAGGTGCAACAGCCGCGCGGGTCCGTATTGACTACGATTGGACCAAGAGATTTAGCGAAGCAAGGAGTTCCCGGGTCTAGAAGTCTCTAGCAGGATTCACTTGGATGATGGCATCGAAAAGACAAGCCAGATTCGCGGCGGGAAAAATCCCACCGGAAACACTGTTGCGCACAGTTTACACGAATTTGGGAAGGAGAGACAAGCGAGTTCTTGTCGGCCCTGGAATTGGTCGCGACTCGGCGGCAGTCAAGCAAGACGGCACAGTTCTAGTTTTCACCGCGGATCCGATTACTGGAACGCCGAGCCATATTGGACAACACTCAGTGGAAATTAACGCAAACGACATCGCAACGACCGGGGCCCGGCCAAAATGGTACCTATGTACCATCCTGCTTCCAATAGGAACCAGAGAAAAAGCTCTGAAAGAAATCGCTGGAGAGATTCACGACACAGCGAAGAGACTTGGAATCACCGTGGTTGGAGGACACACAGAAGCAACTCCCGGAATAAATCGGCCAATAATCTCAGGTTTCATGATAGGAGAGACACGCGGCAGAATCCTGAGCGCAGAAGACGGGAGACCTGGAGACAGGATCCTTCTAACAAAGACCGCTGGCCTAGAAGGAACAGCGATTCTTGCAAGAGACAAGGCAACACTTCTGAAGAAAAAAGCCGTCCCGGACAAACTGTTGAAACTTGCAAGAAGCTACCAGGAACATATTAGCGTCGTCGAAGAGGCCCTTCTTACTGCCAAGCTGAGAGGTGTCCATGCGTTGCATGACCCGACTGAGGGAGGGGTCTTGAACGGGTTGTGGGAGATGGCTGAAGCATCGAATCTCGGCATAGAGGTTTGGGCGGACAAGATTCCTGTCGCTCCTGCGACTCAGGTAATTTGCCTGACGTTGGGGCTGGACCCGTTGAAACTGATGAGTTCGGGTACCCTGCTGTTGGCCGTCGAGGGGCCGAAGCGTTGGATGGTTCAGAGAGCGCTATTGAAGTTTCCCGGTAGGCTGACAGAGGTCGGAAAGCTGACTCGTCGCGACAAGGGTAGGGTTCTAGTGAAACATGGAAAGAGGCATGTGTTGACAGCTGTCCCACAAGACGAGCTGTACAAGCTAACCCGATGACTCGTTAGCTTTGAACGGTTCTCGCAGTAAGAAGATCAGGAGCATGAGAGCCACGCCAAACCCGCCCAAAAAGAACCACCCCACTGGGAAACCGTAAGCTGCGGCAAATAGTGTAAACCCTACCGTCACACCAAAACTTCCCAGAATCTGGACAGAATTGATGATGCTGATCCCTAGAGGCGCGTATTCATGACCTACCTCCGGGTACTGACTGACGCTAGCGTACATTGTTGCAAAGACGATCGCGTCCAGGAAGCCGACGGCGGGAATGAGAAACCATAGTCCGTTGGCCGGTGATGCACCGAATAGGGCGATTCCGATCGAGCAGAAAAGTCCTGGGACGAGAATGAAGTTCTTTCGCTGTCTGAGCCGGTCAGAGAAATAGCCACCGACCGGACCCCCGATTATGCTCGCGAACATGATCAATGAGGCAAGCAGTCCCGCTATCTCTGCAGGGAACAATAAGGACCTATTGAGGTAGCCTTCGAGGAACTGGGATGAGGTGAAGATACCGCCCCAGAGTCCAAGTACGCCGAACGCGATGATCCACACATTGCGACTCTCAAAAGCACGCCTCATTGGTTTCCGTTCTTTTCTCGCGGTATTATCAGACGGTATTACGATTTGGCCGATTGCAACTGAGATCAACCCGAGCACGCCGCCAAGTATCAGCCCCACGTGCCAATTGAGCGCGTCGATAACGATCACCCAAACAAACAGACCTAAACCACCTCCAATGTTGAAACAACTGTTGTAGAGGCCGAGCACGAGTCCTTCTTCCTCTGGTTTGAAGAGTGGTGTCAGGATGCCGATGGCCGGCGCAAAGAATAGAGCCGCGCCGACCCCCAACAAGAATCGGGAAACGATCAAGACTGGAAAGTTGGGCGACAATCCCTCTCCAACGCCTGAAAGTGAGAGAATGAGCATCCCGAGTTGAGAGGTGTTCTTTGGACCCCAGCGGGCGGATGCAATACCGGCAGGAATCTGGAAGATCCCAGCGCCCGCCAGGAACGAGGCTGTTAGAATCCCGAGAGAGGGGAGATCGACATTGAAATCTTTGCCGATTAGGAATAATGCGGGAGATATGTTGAACCAGTTGACGGTGTAGATGACTCGAGACGTTAGAACTGAGGATAGGACGAGCCATCTTTTCTCCAAAGGAATCGTTGGTCCGTTTCGAAAGCCACGTTTTGGGGTTATTTGAGGGTCTTTTCGCACCATTCGTTTATCGTGGACGGGTCCTCTCTCATTCTCGCCCAGCTAGAGCCGGGTCTCAAGATCCACTTCATCTAGTCCCAAGGGACATGTCCGTTGGGCCAGAGCAGTCATCGGACCCAAGACAGTTCGAAGGAACGCGAACGAATAAAGCCTTACCCGCATGACTAACGCTAGAGCCTGCTAGGGTCTTGCCCGGAATCAGAGTAACCCCCCTCGCCTTCGAAAGCCTCGGGGTACGCTCAATGTGCACTCTAGTACAGACCAAGGATGTTACCGTCTTGCTAGATGCTGGTGTTGCACTGGGACCCAGATTCCGCTTGATGCCTCACCCAAGGGAATTCCGTGCACGTGATGAGGCGCGGAAAAGGATCGAGGAAGCCGCAGACAAAGCAACTATCGTAACGATATCTCACTACCATCATGATCATCACACGCCCAATTTCGTAGACCCGGTCTGGCTTGGGAGCAACCAGGAATCCTTCGAACGAATCTACAAAGGAAAAATCGTCCTTGCCAAGGACAGCCGTCGAAAAGTCAACACCGCACAGAGACGACGTGGCTGGATGTTTCGTCAAGCCGCAGAGAAGATAGCGGAAAAATTCGAAGCAGCAGACGGGAGAAGTTTCGAGTTCGGTAGAACGAAGGTCAGATTTCCCGGTCCTGTTCCCCATGGTGAAGGCGAGTCAGAACTCGGATGGGTGTTGCCGTGCGTTGTTGAGAAAGCTAGGGAGAAGGTAATGTTTGCGCCTGATATCCAAGGTCCAGTTGTAGAGGAGACCGTTGATCTAATCCTCAAAGAAAAACCTCGACTTCTTATCATGGGGGGCCCGCCAACCTACCTTCAAGGATTCAGAATTAGCGACGAATTCTTTCGAACCGCCACACGAAACATGGAGAGGATTCTGGCTCATATTCCCACGGTGGTAGTGGACCACCACCTTTTACGGGATGAAGGATGGTCCAAGTTCCTCGATCCAGTCAGAGCAGTAGCCAGGAAGTTCAACCACGTTCTTGTGACTGCATCCGAACTCATAGAGAAAAAACCGGATCCGCTAGAGTGCAAGAGACAAAGCCTCTATGAGGAAGAAAAGCCCGCCAAGGAATTTCTAGAATGGGCCAAGCTTCCAAAGGAAACGCAGAGTGACAAACCGCCGCCCCTCTAAAGTGATATTGGAATTCGCGAATCATTCTTGGGTCCATCTGTCATATTCTTATATCGAATGTTCGCGGCTGACCGTTTGGGCGGTGGTGGGGGGCTGGGAAGCCGGTCGTTTCCTGTGACCCGAAATCGACCTATGCGGGAGCCCGCTAACATTGGTGAGCGGCAACCTCGACCAGGCAGAAGACCCAGTTGTCTACTGTGACATCCTGCCCCACCAGGTCGGCGGCGTGGGAGCGCTCTCTGAAGGGAGGGTTGCTACCTGCTCACGATCGAATCCGTCGAGGCCCGGAAGGGAGCAGTCGTAAGGTCGACGTTCGACGCAGGTGGGATCCCAGGGTGGAGAAAACAGCTAGGACACCGTGCCTGGAAGAGATGCCCATCACCAGAGGACGCCACCATCGCCTTTGGGGATTCCACCACTCCCCCCAGAACTCCAATCTGAAGTGGTCAACCTTGCTCTCTGGATGAAAAGAGAGGGCTACAGTCCGGCAACAATCAAAGACCGTACCAAGACAGTCAGACGACTAGCCCAGCAACTAGGGACCCTGCTGGATGGGGAACTCAGTGAGGGACTGGGTAGCCAATCAGTCTACAACTGAACGGATCAAGATTGGGGTCCAGGACGCATCGGATGCGGATTCGTCATCAAAGCCCCGCCTAAGAGAGATAGAATACAGCCGATGGGAGCACAAGCAACCTTGACCTCGTAGAAACGAGACCCATTCCGCCTTCTAATTTATCGAACCCTTAAACGCGGGGATTATCTCCGCATCAGCTGAATTCAATGCAGTACACACGGCTCGGGTCAACCGGCCTAGAGGTCTCCCGTATCTGCCTAGGAACGATGTCCTTCGGCAACACCGAAGAATGGATGGTCGAGATAGACAAGGCAAGGCCAATTGTAAAACGCGCACTCGACCTTGGAGTCAACTTCTTTGACACCGCGAATCTATATTCCAACGGACGATCTGAGGAGATCATGGGCGAGCTTCTGAAGGATCAAAGAGACGATGTAGTAATCGCGACCAAAGTTAGACTAAAAGTCGGTGAGGGACCAAACAAAGAAGGGCTCTCACGATACCATATTCTGCATCAGGCGAGAAAATCTCTCAAGAGGCTACGGACTGATAGAATCGATCTATACCAGATTCATCGGTGGGATTACTCAACCCCAATCGAAGAAACACTCGTTGCGCTGAACGATCTCGTCCGACAAGGAACTGTCGGATACATTGGCGCATCTAGCATGTGGGCCTGGCAGCTCGCCAAAGCACTGTTCACCAGTGACCGTTTCGGGATCGCGCGATTCGTTTCAATGCAGAACCACTACAACCTCTGCTATCGAGAAGAAGAACGCGAGATGATTCCATTATGCAAGGATCAAGGAATAGGCTTGATCCCCTGGAGCCCGTTGGCCAGAGGATTCTTGACAGGAAGATACAAGCGAGGAAAGACGCCCAGCACGTCGAGATACAAGACTGACAAGTACTTCGCGGAGAGATTCTTCCGTCCCGAAGACTTTGACGTTGTAGAGCGCTTAGAAGAGGTTGCAAAGGAGAAAGGAGCGACAACGGCCCAGATAGCGCTCGCATGGCTACTACACAAGGGCGTAAACGCCCCGATCATCGGCGCAACCAAGGTTGAGCACATTGATGAGGCGGTCGGGTCGGTGGATCTTCAGCTCTCGGCTGATGATGTGAGAAGGCTGGAGGAACCCTATAAGACGCATCGGATTCTAGGACATTCCTGATCCGCCTTTGACAAAAGGAATGATGCGATTCTTGTTTCGGCTCATATCACCGCGACCAACGTTTCCAATGGACATGACAGAGTCAGAGAGAAAGGGTCATGGGGAGCACGTCACTTACTGGACAGCCCTCCGCGACAAGGGCATTGCAATCGTCTTCGGACCAGTCCTCGATCCCAAAGGCGTGTGGGAGTCGCAATTGTTGAGACACCGGACGAAGCGACTGCACGGGCCCTCTTGGCAAATGACCCGGTAGAGAAAGCAGGCCTCAGCAGGATAGAGATCTACCCGATGGCACCCGGCACGATAGTGCGGGAATAGAGATTCTCTGGTTTTCGCTTCAGCCGAAGGTGTAGGTGTAAAGACGCAGGTCGTCAGCTTTCGTGATCAGCTTCAGCTCATGAGTCTCGAAGGCCTTACCGCGAACTATATCGTAAAGTCTATTCTCAGTAACAGCGAGGAAACTACCTGTCGAATCCCACTGAACATCTGCCCCAGCCCTCCCCTTTTCTATCGGCTTTCCATCAAGCTCAACGTCAACTCTAACCCGTTTCACGTCTGACAATCCCAGGACAGCGCTGGCGTTGCGAGCACCATACTTCAAGAGAATGTAGCCTGGCTCGGTAGTTGCGTGCATGATGTACTCAGGGAACTGTGTCCAATCTCCACTCAAGTATGGCGTGTCTCGCGAATGTTCTCCAGGGTCGATATAGCGAGTGCAGCTTCCAGGCACGCAAACTTGTCCATTTCCAAAACCTTGCGACCGCAATGTCCCCGTGTAAATTTCAGGGGTCGTATTCGGCATAAACCGAAACTTCTCAAGCTTGTTGGATCCAGCATCGCCCTTATCCGCTGCGGGCCTCCCTGTTTCTTTCAACAAATCTCGAATTCTGTCTTCCATCTTCTCATAATCCCCTTCTCCGGCATGTTCCCATCGAATTGTTCCCTTAGAATCGATTAACGTCTGCCTCGGCCAGTACTGGTTTCCGTAGAGCTTCCATGTGATGTTCTCGCTGTCGATTGCGACGGGGTATCCTATCCCAAACCTCTTCACCGCACTGGAAACGTTCTCCGGGAGTTTTTCGAACTCGAACTCTGGAGTATGAACCCCAATCAAGACGAAAGGGTCTCCCGCGTATTCCTTGTGCAGCATTTTCATGTGGGGTAGCGATCGAACACAATTCACACAGCTATAGGTCCAGAAGTCGAGGAGAACCACCTTTCCCTTCAAACCCGCGATCGTCAATGGAGGCGTGTTAAGCCATCCCCGGAGACCCGAGAACTCCGGTGCCGATTTTCCCGTAAGAGACTCAGCCAGCATATTCTCTTATTCGTACCCCCCCCGCTATAATCTCATCACCAACTCGAGTGGGCGATTCGGCTCGTCATGGCTGGAGAAGGACCCACCTAGAATGTTATGTTAGGTTGTTACGTGTTTCATCGGAGAATTACGGGATCAGTCTATTCAATTCTAGGTCTCGTTTTCTAGGGTCCAAACCAGTTAGTTCAGCCTTGCAACCATTTGTGGTAGGAAGGAGTTTGCTAGTACTTGAGAGCTACGGAAAAGGGGTCCGAGGAACACGCGGGCAAAACCATGAAAACAGTTCTTTCCCTCACCCTTCTCGTATCGGGTCTGATCGGCGTCTGGATAGCAGCTAATGATGGATGGCTTTGGGCTGTCGCTCCAAGCCACGCATACGGTCTCCTCGCATTTGCCGCTCTCGACGTTACGCTAGCATTTGTCGTCATAGTAGTCCCAAGGCTTGCGTATGAAGGAGCCCTTCTTGTCTCGATGGCCCAGGTCGTCGCCATGGCGGGAGACGCTTTGACCTTCACTCCTACTGGGACTCTGCAAGCGGCGTTCAGGGCGTATCTGCTAGGTGACACAGCATTTGTAGCGCTACTAGGAATCCAGTTCGCGGTCGCAGGAATCACGGCAACTGCTATTGCTCTGACTCATGGAGTAAAGCACGGAGTTCATTTTGAACAAGCTAAGCATCTCAAGTCGCTACGCTAGGCTAAGCCCGGGGAACAGCGTGGATCTTGGCCACATCCTGACCTAATCCTGACCAGCCAATATTAGATGCGTTGGGCTCGTTATTCCTGCAAGTCTTAATGCATGGTCGAGGTTGATTGCAAGATGCTTCAGGTGTTTCGGAACTGGCGAAAGTCCATTCCTCATCCGACACATCATGGAAGCGCCTCCTATGGTATGTTCTCGCCGGGTCCCGTGGCGGAACCAATCGTGGCAAGATCATCAATCTCCTCCGTAAAGAGCCTCGCAACGTCAACCAGCTCGCTGAGGCCCTCGACGTTCACTATCGAGTCGCAGAGCATCACGTCCGAGCATTGGAGAAGAACAATCTCATCACTCCATCCGGAGAACGGTATGGCAAACTCTACTTTCTCTCCCAAGAAATGGAAGCCCACCTTCACATATTCGACGAGATCTGGACTAAGATTCAACCCCGAGCTAGGGAGGTGAAGGAATAATGGTTTCATTGATGGATGCAAGCATGTATACTGCTGGTCTCAATGCCATTCTCCTTCTAGGGCTCATCATCGTCTACGCACGCATATACCGCGACACGCATGCCCAGTTTAGTCTCGGTCTAATGGTCTTCTCTCTGATACTTTTCGCACAGAACATTCTATCGGTATACTCTTTCGCTACAATGTCACTCTATGTTGGAGAGCCGTTCCTACCGTATCTTCTCGGGATCAACGTCGCCGAGGTTCTCGGAGTCTTGGTCCTGTTCAGGACGACCCTTCGCTGAAAAACAGGCCAGATCAGATCAAACAACGAGCCCGCTTTTCATAATCCGTCAAATAGATTTCTGAGCTATTCCGAGCCACTACAAGAATTGGAAGGTGCTGTCGATCGAAGGGCCAAGACGAAAATAGGGGCTACGAATCATTCTTGTGCGTTATCCGGTGTTGAGTGGGTTGCAATGAGCTCGGAAGAAGATGACATGAGTGAAGATAGGGAGTTGGAGGAAGAAACCGACGAAGAATCGGAAGAACATGTCTCGGAAGAAATAGAGGAGCGAGAAGAAGAGAAAGAGTCAGAGACGGAACGAGAATCCGAAGTCAAATCGAGAGGGCGAGAAAAAGAGAGTGTTCAGAAAGCGCAGAGTGGAAAGAAGCCGGGCCGGACTAGTTAGTGACCCATTCTTTCCACTGATAGACACTATCGTAATCAGGAGCCAAGATGTTTGAGAAAGAACTCTGTTATCTTCGAGTAGCAGGTTACTCTGTTCTTGAACCGCAGCACGTCATGGCCTTCGTCCTCGAAGACAAGGTAGTCCACTTGAACCCCGCGACGGCGCAGGTCTTCTACCACTTCAGCTGACTCAGGCTCTGGGACCCTCGGGTCGTTCTTTCCTTGGATGATCATTAAGGGAGACGAAAGATTCCCGAGGTAGGTCTTGGGAGAATGCTCCAAGAGTACGTCGCGGTCTTTCTCCGGGTCTCCGACCGCCAATCGGATGTAGGGCATCCAGGAGGGGGGAGTTCGAGAAGCCCACTTCGGTAGATCGTAGGGTCCGAACATGTCCACAGCAGCCTTCCACATGTTCGGAAACCGTGAGGCCAGCGTTAGGGTCATGAAGCCTCCGTAGGATCGTCCCACAACCGCCCTGCGCGTCGAATCGATCCTTGCGTCCTTCTCCAAATGCTTCAAGCCTTCAAGATGATCCTTGACGTCGTTTCCACCCCAGTCCCTGTCGATCAGCTTCATGTACTTCATGCCATACCCGGTGCTTCCTCGGACGTTCGGGACGAAGACCGCGAACCCATTCAAGGTCAAGTACTGTATCAGAGGCATCGAGAACCACGTAAAATCTGGCCTCTCTTGGCCTTGGGGTCCGCCATGAACATACTCCACCAAGGGGCGGCGACCCGTGTATCCGAGTTTAGACGATGGAAGATAGAGTCGGGCCGAAACCCTCAGCCCATCCCAAGTGGCGTAGCTCGCATCTTCCCCGGCAGAAAGATAATCCTTGGGAATGCCCAAGACCTTCTCGTCTGAAATACGAATAACGGAGCCCTTCCTGTCCGGAGGATAGAGGTAGAGTTGGGAAGGCACGTTAGCTTTTGTGAACGACAATACATACTCAACCGTCATGGGCGGACCTTTGTTCACCTGCCAGTCTAGTCCCTGAATTACGCCATCAGAAAGTTGGCCCTGGCCACATAGCGTTTTGGTGATTCTGAATGACGGAGGATTGCCGGGAGTAAATGTCCCTTCGTATACCCATGAAGCACCGTCAATGTTGTAGATGAGAACGAAGATGTCGCCCTCTACTTTCTTTGACCCAATAAGTTCTCCGATTCCCGAGTGTTTGACCCCACGAATCTGGACTTCAACTGGTCTGGAGGGGTCGCTAAATCTGAGATAGGTCAAGCCTCCGTCGTCGTGAAAGATGCTTGATACGAAAAGCAGGCCATTGTCATCATCCACGAAGTTGCACCAGTCGATTCCGGATGGTGGGACCGTCTTGCCACCTCGCTCGGCGAGAGGAATACCGTAGAGTAGTTTCCGCTCACTCATTCCCTCCTCCCAGTAATACAGAACAATGTCGCCTGCGGTGTATCCGTCTCCGAGGATAACCTTGGAGTGATCAGAGTTGACGCCGAGACACCTGTTGCCGTAAAGGCTTCTTCCGAGGGAAGTCACATCACGGGTTGTCACGTCAACTCGTAAGCATTCTGTCTCAGGATTCTTCCTGTCATCTCTGTCGAAGTATGCAATATTCTTCTCAAGATCGCACTCAACGCAAGCCAGCTTCTCGTCTTGATATCTGTCGCCTAACCCCTTTTCGGGAATACCCCCTTCAACCGGGATGAGCATCGGCTGATAGTTCTCGTTTCCCAGCTTATCCATCATAACCAAGACCCTTCCCAGTTTCGGCAGAACGTAGAAATTGTGTCCATCCATCAAATGTGGATTGACTAAAGCTTGGCCGCCGGGAAGAAGCGGTTGAGGAATGCTCCCCTTCTTGTCCATAGAATAGAGGCTGAGAACACCGCTGAAATCGGAGAGGAAGAATACTCTGTTCCCAACAATCTTGGGAGCAAGCAATAATCGCGCGGAAAGAAGTGATTCGATTGGAAAATGCGGTTTCGTTGATGGTCTAACTAGAGTTTCGGTAACCGTCAAAATCAGATCGCTGAATTGAAAGGATAAGCCAGTGTATCAAGCTTTTCGGAATAAAGACGCGCGTTTTTACACCGGCTGACCCGGGAATGTTTAAAACGCCGTCGCTGTGTCCAAGCCACGCTGGTAAACTGAAGGATAGGTATGAGCAAGGAACTCAAGAAAATACCCGAAGTCAAGGTCTTCGGCTTGTGGCCTACGGCGGGCATCGAAGCAGAGGACCCGGGGCTGAAGCGCTACATCTCGGCTCGTCCCATTCTCCTTCCACACACCAGCGGTCGACACGAGCACCAGCGTTTCCGGAAGTCCACGATCAACGTCGTGGAGAGACTGATCGATGATATGATGCGGCCAGGCATTGCCGGGGGCCGCAAGGCTCGCGCTATCAGTATCGTGCGTAACGCCTTCGAACTCATCAGTATTAAGACCCATAAGAATCCGATCGAAATCCTCGTCCGCGCTATACAGAACGCGGCGCCTGCGGAGGACGTGACGAGAATCGCCTACGGTGGGATCGTCTACCCAATATCCATAGACATAGCGCCTCAGCGAAGAGTCGACATAGCCCTACGACACATCACGCAGGGAGCCAGAGCAGCCTCGCACAATAATCCGCGAAGCGTTGATGAATGCCTTGCAGACGAGCTAATCCTTGCCGCGGCAAGAGACCCTAAGAGTGCCTCTGTCCGTAAGCGAGATGAAATAGAAAGAATCGCCCTATCGTCACGCTGATGGAATCTTATTCTTTCCCGAGGTCTCCGGTACTCCTCCATCTCTGAAGAAGAAGAAACCCTCCACCGATCGCAACACCCACCAGCGTCGACGCTAGATACCCGTTCAAGAGATAACCCACTGGCCAAGCATTCTGGGCAATCCATTCCTGCATGTATCCATTAGACTGATACTCCGCTGAGACTCCTGATAATAGGAGAACGATGATCACAAACTGTGCGAATGCGATGAGGAGAGTTGTGTCAACACGTCGGGTTCGCTTAGTCATGGTCAATCCTACGCCCACGCCCCTGATCCGCCTTCTGCATTCAAGCCAGGGAAAATAACTTACGCTTAGGTATCCCATCTTTATACCACACCGATCCCGGCCCACTACAACTTGCATAGCATCGAGAAAGAAGTCCTCGCAAGCTCATCGCTAAGCTCTCAAATTGAGAGGGCGGGCACACTTCTTCAGAACGGTGCGCTTGACCAGATAGAAGGCTACAGGACCCGGTTCGAGGCAGTCGAAGGTCTGTACGAACGACTCTTCCAGAACATCATCAAATCCGACTTCAACTACTCCTCGGCCTACGAAACTGCCAAGAAATTCTTTGGGTCAGATACCGTTTCTTTCGCGGCGGTAGATGGAACAGAATACTCTCGTCCTCTCTTCGATCTAGTCGTCTTCTTGGGAGGGTCTTATGCTTCACGTGGAACGATCAAGTTCTCCCCCACGCGCTCCCCCTCAGTCGAGTATGAGGAACAGTTTCTCAAGACCGGACGGGCGCTATCTAGTTGTGTCCCGGTTTATGTGAACGAGGTTCCGGAG
>VBBT01000175.1 GCA_005881695.1 Candidatus Bathyarchaeota archaeon
GGCTCTCCGCAACGATCGGATCGCCCGAGAAAGTTGGAGCATTTCTCGTAGGGAACAAGCGACCGGTAGAGATCGTCAGAATCCCTGTTGCAAGAAAGATGCGGTTGGAAACGCTCTTTCCGGAACCGTCCGGTCAAGATCATCAGCTGGCTGCGAAGATATTCACTCATCCTGAGGTCGCGGCGAGGCTTCGGATAATGAAGGAGATGATCAAGAACCACAAGTCGGTCATCCTATTCACAAACACGAGATCAATCGCTGAGATATTGGCGAGCAGGTTCAAGGTCTGGGACCTTGACTTTCCAATCTCAATACATCACGGAAGCCTAGCCAAGCCGTCTCGGATAACTGCAGAGCGAGGCTTGAAGGGGGGTGAACTGAGAGGCCTTGTGGCCACCTCAAGCCTGGAACTAGGAATCGACGTCGGAAGAATAGACTATGTTATCCAGTACATGAGTCCCCACCAAGTGACACGGCTTATCCAGCGGGTCGGACGATCAGGCCATAGCGTAGGCAAAATGGCTGATGGAGTGATCATCGCGAGCGACTCGGACGATGCTCTCGAAGCGCTGGTCATAGCTAGAGGAGCCCTCAGCGAGGACTTGGAGGAAGTATCGGTTCCAGAGAAACCGCTCGACGTGCTCTGCCACCAGTTGGCAGGGTTGTTGATACAGAACAGAAAATGGTACTACAACGAGCTTGTTGAACTGATATCGGAGGCGTTCCCATATCGGAACCTGACCGAAGAAGACGTCGCCTCTGTTGCGAACTACATGCACTCACGTTTTCCACGCCTCGCCTGGGTCTCGCAGCAAGACAAGATGGTGATGAGGCCTTCGAGAGTCAAGGATCTCTACACGTACTACTTCAACAAGCTCTCAATGATACCCGACGAGAAACAATACCTCGTCATCGAACAGGAGACGGACACGGCCGTCGGCGTCCTAGACGAAGCTTTCGTAGCAGAGTACGGCCAACCTGGCACGAAATTCATCGTCCGAGGAACACCATGGATGATGCAGAGCATCAGAGGCGACAAGATATTCGTCAAACCAATCTCCGACCCGACAGGAGCCATACCTAGCTGGGTGGGCGAGGAGATACCTGTACCCCACAAGGTCGCCAGCGAAGTCGGCGAGATCAGACGGAAAGTTGGAGAGCTCTACGAACGAGGACAGAGGATCAAGGAAATAGCCCAATCGCTCAGCCTAGAATACCCTGCGGACCCTAAGACATTCGAACGAGCCATATTCGAGACGTACGAGCAGTACGAACAGGGACTCCCCGTCCCAAATGATCACCTGCTTACTGTCGAGGAGTGGGACGACTTCATCATCGTCAACTCCCACATGGGAACACTGGTCAACAGGACCCTAGCCCGACTGATCGGACACTTGTTATCCGACGAGGCAGGCGTTAGCGTCGGGATCCAGCAAGATCCCTACAGGATTGTTTTCCAAGCCGTCGGCGGAGTAGATGCGAATGATGTTGTGAAAATGGTTCGCCGACTCTCCGAGATTGAGGTGGACGACGTGGCGATAACTGCATCGAAGAGAACAGGATTATTCAAGCGAAGGCTCGTCCATGTCGCAAGAAGATTTGGAGCAATTTCGAAATGGACGGATTTCAGTAGCATAACCCTTCGCCAGCTCGCGAAGAGCTTCGAAGGGACAGTCATCATGGACGAGGCTGTTCGTGAGACCTTGGAGAGGGATATGGACATTCCCCACACGAAAGAGGTTCTGCAATCGATCGCGAGGCACGAAATCCAGATCAAGGTAGTCAAGACAGTAGCTGGAGAAGCAACACCGATCGCTAGGATTGGCCTCGAAAGGATCAGTCGCAAGACTGACTTGATTCCGACCGAAAAACTCGGCCAGATCCTCGTTGGGTCGGCGAAGGCGAGAATCCTCAACGAGGTAAAGACCATCGTTTGTACAAGCTGCTGGAAATATGTAGAGATGAAAAGAGTCAAGGATATTCCCGCTACTCTGGGATGTCCTGAATGCGGATCGAAGACTCTTGCGGCGTTGGCAGTCTCCGACGAAGACGTGAGGAAGATTCTTTCTAAGAATGGGACGCATCTGTCCGAGAGAGAAAAGAACGTCTTGTCGAGGGCAGAGGAGACAGCGAAACTTGTCAACAAGTACGGCAGACTCGCAGTCTACACTCTTGCCGGGAGAAGAGTGACCCCCGAAGCGGCTGCGGATATTCTCCGAAAGCACCGAAAGCCCACGAACGGCTTCTATGAAGCGATAATGGAGGCCGAAAGAGAAGCCTTGAAAGAACGTTTCTGGTAAATCGTTCAAACAA
>VBBT01000134.1 GCA_005881695.1 Candidatus Bathyarchaeota archaeon
CTTCGTTTTGCTGCGACTCTTGAGACTACTTTTTTGCGTAAACTTAGTAGTCCAGCAAATCTGAACCCGACTTGAAAATGCATGGATCGAAAAGGCATGGAATTGACTCGAACGGATCAAACCTCATTCGACAATCGAAGAGAAGCCGGGCCAGAAGTTTTTGACACGTGCGAGGAAGAATCGGCGGTCAAGGCGAAGATGTTAACTATGTAAATTGGTCATATTGGCAATTTCCGGCAAGACTATTTCTTGAAATCTGGTATGCCCACCATGTTCGAGGAAGAACCTAAGGCGCGATGCCCAGATTGCAGTCAGTCGCTCACATTCATCCGGACAAAGTCCCATCAGAAAAGATGGTATTGTTATGCTTGCGAGAAATATGTTGACCGTATAGCCGAGCCCACGATGGTGAAGGACGCGCATGCCAGAATAGAAGCGATTACCGGTCTCCAAGTGATTGATTCCCATGGAATGATCGTCGGCCGGGTCCGCAAAGCCATCTCCAACGACACCGGCGATGTTAGATCTTTAGTTCTATCGGTTGACAAGGAACAGTTCAAGTCCCTCCTAGACGAGAGGGATTTGCCGCGCGAGTTCGAGCTGGGACACGAGAAAATCGCCACAGTCGGAGACGTCGTAATCCTATCCGACGTATTCTCTCCAAGCGCGCTTGCACCCCTCAAGCCACCTTCAGAAGATTCCCCGAATATCGGCAAGTGCTCAAGATGCAGCGCCCCACTCATCGCGGGAGCAAAACATTGCATCAAGTGCGGGGCATTGTTGACCTCTGCCTCCTGCGTATCATGCGGAACCCTGAACCCGACCGAAGCCAGGTACTGCAAGAACTGCGGCAACAAACTGACCTAATTTTGAATCGAACTTATCTCTAACAAGTCTGATTGCGACGGGTCAAGTTTGTTGAGAGCCTAAATAGTCGACGTCTGGTTCGAGCAGTTTCCGGCAGGGACCAGAGTCTATGTCAGACATTAACGAAGATCTATGGTTGGACCTTGACCTTGCGGCGTCAAATGTGAATCGGGCGGGAACAGTTCTCGGGTCAACCATAGCTGTCTTTACCTTCCTTCTTTTCTTCCTCTATCCTCGCTATTCCTCTGGGCAGATCGACCCTATTCTCTTCCAGATTACTCTGACAACTGTAGTGCTGACCATTCTTTCGTTCAGCCTGTGCATACTGTTCTGCTACCGGATCGGCGTACTGAAAATGAGCAGCGTCGAGAAGCGTGCAAGTATGCGGACAGGGACCTTATTCTGGGTTGTTGGCACACTTTTCTTGGTATTAGAGCCAGCTTTGATATTGTTCACGATCGGACTTCAGGTTGTTGGCGTTGTAGCGCTGGTAGCGTGGCTCTCGTACACTTTCTTCACCTTGCGCGATGCTAGGAGGTATCAGGCGTATCATAAACGGCTGAAGGCCTGAGATTTATGCAGCGTCAAACATGGAGGAGAAGATGGAATAACACGCTTGCGTTTAGACTCACCCTTTCGCCCTTCGGCACCTAGACGCCTCAGAAGTGGTTTCCCTCGCGTGAACTCTTCTTGAGAAGAGAATGTCTAACGTGATTCAAGAGAAGAGATTGGCTCTAATTCATAGGGTCATCGTTCCGGACGAGGAATATCCGAAAGAGTACGCGGTATTGGTCACTGAGAGCCAGTCGATCTTCATTCGTCAGAAAAAGACGAGAGGCAACTTCTGGCTTCGTCGCGAGATGAGTTATGGAACCGCTCTAATCACCGACGTGGTACCGAAGACTCTCGAAGTCTACCAACAGACCAGCTTGGAGTCACTCACAGCTGATGGTGCTAACATCACCGTCCCCCATGAAGCGGTTATCTCGCTAGCGCTGAAGAAGGAAGAACAGAAACCTCGTGCTTACGACTTTTTCGTGCGGCTGACGATGAGAATGCAAAGGGAGGAATTCCAAGTGTACGACTTCGAGATGAATTACCGTCAGGGCCCGATCGTTGAGACCGAGATCAAGCTCTACATGGTGCCCCTAGGCGCGTATTTCAAGCCCAGAAGACAAACTAAGAGCAGGGAAACGATCCTCCGGGAATATGCCATGGGAGCACTGGAGATTTTCCAGAAGGTCCTTCCGGCGGGGATAATATCCTCGTAGCTTGGATATGGTGCTATGATCCAAATCTTCTCGGCCGTGATTTCCATCATAAACCGCCCAGATCGTCCAGATCGTCCTCAGCAGTTTCGCCAACTCGATCAGCCAGTCTTGTCCGGTCCTGTCTGTAGTTAACCGTCAACCAGGCGATACTCAACCCGAGTCCGGCAGTACCGATAGCTAGGAGCGCCACTGGAGAGAAGTAGAAGGAGAGCGTCTCGTGAAAGTCAGTTCTGAAATTGGGATCATTTTCATACAAATGGACCACGCAGAAGAGGAGGAAGATGATGAAGAGGGTTTGCAAATAGGCGAGTCTCATAGGACGCTCCGCGATGTCCCGTCTCCCGGCGGCCGGCCCGGCCGGCGTGCGCGAATTTCTCGGTTCGACGATAGGGCTGAAGATTGCATCAAGGCCCCTCTGTCTGCGACGCTTTCTAGCCCTAGCTTTCGCCATAGTACAAACCTCCTGATACTGGAGTCAGTTACCTCTCCTCGAGGTCAATGCAAATACCCCAAATCGCGTACGGTCCGAATGATCGATTCCGGCCCAGTGAGTAAAGCCGGCCTGGGAGGCGAATTCTAGACCCAGCTGACGAAGACATCCGAACCCTGCGGCTGACTAAAGACCCCATCAACACAATAGTCATACGAGGACCCCGACGGAGGTGTCCCAGATATCAAAACCGGCTGACCTGTTGACGAAGGTGGGCTCGCGGAGAGAAATAACACGTATCCTCCCGTGATCGAGGCACAGTCTACACTTATGGTCGATCCATGGCTGACAAGGGTGAGATTGTAGGCAGAGTACCCGGTGGGGGGACCTGCGAGTTCAGAACCTCCTTGCAGCTCGGAAACGACCGTGCTGGTAGAGCATGTTCCAGTCGCCTGCCCAGCAGGCGTTGTACACGTTACCGCAGGCCCTCCCCCCGAACATTGGAAGATAGCGGAGAAAGCTGTGGTTGAGAAGCTGCTCGGATTTGGAGAGATTGGAGCATTCGAACAGTTTGATGAGAGAGTTCCCGCGAACGGTGCCGTGGTGTTCGGGGCGCTCAACTTGTGGTGGAATAGCTCGGATGCAGCATAGACCGTCACCGCTGAAAACAGCACGGCGAGCATGATCGGTGCGGCGTATCTCTTACCTATTTTCAATACGCCACTTCCCCTGCCCTTGTTCTATTAGAAAAGCCCCCTGTCCAGCTTCAACCACTACCGAACACAGTTGACTGCATCTGGGAAAATCATTCTCACAGGGAAACTACTAGACGCGAATCATGCCCCTTTGGGAGAGGAAGTTTTCTAGGAAGAACTATTTCTGGGGCTCTTTGAACGAATCTTCCTTGGCAAGAGCTGGAATATCAGGACTCCCAATAACCCGGTTAAGACTAGCACCGCGTTGTAGCTTAGAAGATAGCCTCCTAGAGCGAAGTTGGTCTGGACCCAGTTCTGCATATTGACATTTGACACGTACTCTCGTACAAGTCCTCCATAGATCAAAATCAGTATCACCGCTTCGACAAGCGCAATCGAAAGCGCTTTTGACACGAGGCCGAATCGCGATTTTCCGGTCACCTTTACGCCTGCAACAGTTCCTGGGTCTGGCGGTGATCCCGGCGCTCCGTTCTTTTGACCAACAAGCGCCTCCAGCTCGTACAAGGCCGATTCGATCCTGCTGCTTGCTCGCCAGGTTCTTCTCATGGCGAGATAGTATGTGCAGAGGCCTACACCTCCGATCAACAGGGGTATGGAGATGGGGAGGAGCATAGCGGAAGCTGATGCGTCATAGGGGATTAGATTGCCGAGTCCAAATCCGCCGAGGCCCCGAGTGGTGTATGTCCATGCCGCCGTGCCGGCCCCGATCGCAGCCAGCCCGAGGCTAGCCTGAGCCCTTCCTTTCCAGTTGGTGCTCGGTGTGAAAACTGCTTGTACTCCCTTCTGCGCGGGTCTTCGCTTCCTCTTGACACCGTTAACGCTGTTGGCCAAGGATGAATCAGTCCGCGGCGGATCCAAGCTTTGTCAGGACGGTGTCCGCAAGGGACCCTTCGAGCAACTCCTTTGTGAGGCGCCTGTACTCTTCCGAGGCAGCGTTTCTGGGGCTGTAGATTATTCCGGGTATTCCCTTGCTAGGAGCCTCTGCCATGCGGATAGATCGCGGGATGACGATCTTGAGTATATGATCGCCAAATGAAGTTCTCAATTGTTGAACAACCTTTTTCGACAGTCCTGTTCTCTTGTCGAATAGCGTGAGTAGTATTCGATAGTCGAATTCTGTTTTCGCCCGCGATTTTACAATTCGCATGAACTTCAGCAACGTCGGAAGCCCGTCCATCGACAAGAATTCAGACTGTACCGGTACGACCATGAGATCGCATGCGACGATCGCGTTTACAGTCAAAATTCCAATGTTGGGTGGGCAATCGATCAGGATCGCGTCGTACTTGCGTTTGGCGACGGCGAGGGCCTCTCTCAGGACGAATTCGCGGCCAGGGATAGAGGATAGTTCTACCTCTGCCCCCGCAAGGTCCAGGTTACTAGGAACAAGTGTGAGATTCTCGACCTTGGTCCCAAGCACTACCTCTTCGATTTTTCTCGACTGAGCGAGTGCATCGTATACGGTATAGAGAAGTTTGGACTTTTGGAAGCCTAGGCTGACTGTGGCGCTTCCTTGTGGATCGAGATCCACGAGCAGGACTCGTCTTCCAAGTTGTGCTAGCGCGGTGGCGAGGTTGACCGCGGTTGTGGTCTTGCCGGTTCCTCCTTTGTTGTTTGCGAAGCTTAGGATCATGGTCGAGAAATGCCCGTAGGCTGAGGGTTTGGTAAGAAATTCATTCGCAGATCAAGGTGAACCGAGCCTCATCCTCGAGCTGTGATTAGGCAGGAAAATGATCGGTGCTTCCAGGCTTTCCGAGAGTTGCCAGCGACACTATATTATCAGTAATGTAAGGCGAGTTCCGATGTTGTTAGATAGTAGTGGAGTGAGACTCGTGATCTCTGGCCCAGTTTCCACTTCTCGATGCAAGAAGGGGAAGATGATGAGTGCAAGATTCACACTTCCATGTAAATCGCGAATTGTCCCTGAAAACTTGAACCGGCTAGCATTTTCGATACTATCCCACCGAAACCCTAGCTGAGTCCTAGTAGAGTTTCTAGATGTAAACGAAGTCTTAATCAGCAGACAGCCCGTTTTCCGATTTTATGAACCGCGAAAACATTCCGCCACAGTTATCGTCTGCAAAGAAAGAAGCTGCTACGCGCTTCTTGACCGACAGCGCCAGGGCCGCCTACTCGACCAGAGCCGTTTCGTATCAGCTCGACCTTAACATTGTCGGAGTGGGAATCGGCAAGAAGATCAAAGGGGGACAGCCAACAGGCACGGACGCGGTTCGGGTATATGTTAACAGAAAATTTCCAAAAGCCCAGATTCCCCAACCACAACTAGTACCCGCGGCGATACGAGGTGTCCCAACAGATGTTGTTGAGACCGGCCGGTTCAAAGCCTTCAGCATGGCACCGGCACCGACCCCTCGAGATCGCTTCCGGCCGATCAGACCGGGAAGTTCGATTGGTCCTCCCCCCATGGGTAACATGGTTGAGGCGGGAACCCTCGGCGCGATAGTAAAGAGCGGAGGCGCGCAGTACATTCTGAGCAACAACCACGTTCTAGCCAACGAGGACAAGCTTCCAGTTGGAACCGCTATCTTCCAACCCGCTCTTCTAGACAAGGGAAACCAGACCACGGACAAGATCGCAACCCTTTCCAAAACTGTCCCTCTTTCACCCCGAGGCGGCAACAATGTCGACTGTGCCATAGCAGCGATCGACAAAACTGTCCCCGCGGACCCTACGTTCCTGCCGAAGGTGGGCAAGCTCGCAACCACCTTCCCCATCGACGCTACCGATGGGATGAAGGTCCACAAGGTCGGCCGGACGACGGGCTACACGACCGGGTCCGTGCTTGACATCAGCGCAGACGTCAACATCCAATACGATATCGGGACTCTGACCTTTCAGGGACAGATACTGATCGCCCCAGACCAAGGACAGATGTTCTCAGATGCAGGCGACTCCGGCTCGCTCATCGTTGACAGAGGCTTGGGCAGAGCGACAGGCCTACTCTTCGGCGGCTCACCCAAATCAACAATCGCCAACCATATCTCGGACGTTCTAACAGCGCTCCAAATCCAGCTTGCAGGATAGGTTCAAGTCAAAGACTGCCGAATCCCTACCCAGATTTGGCTCCGCCCAAGACTCCCTATGATCCCAGGGCCCTGAAACGAAAAGTATCATCCCAGATACTAGAACTGCCCGGAGTCAGCGGAATAGGGGTTCCAAAGGGCCGACTTACAGTCTACCTAGAGGTGGACTCCGAGGACATCCGTGACAGAGTTCGAGAAGTTCTGAAAGCGGTCTCACCTGAAGCAGACGTGGTTTTCATGGTTACTGGGAAGTTCTCTAAGCAGGACCCCGAATAGCACATGACTTCGGGCTCTGTTCAAACGAAAGGAATTGCCGAGACGTTTGATGATCTAGCCCATGACCGTTGTTGCAAATACAAGTCCAACGGCCTCACCGCGAGCAGCCAGGTTCTACTCGATTTCATCTCCAACAAGGGCTTGGTCGGTAAGACTGTTCTGGAGATCGGGTGTGGAACAGGCTTCTTCTCCTTGGAGACCCTCCGGCATGGGGCATCTTCTTGCCTGGGCGTGGATCTTTCGTCGGCGGCGATTCACGAAGCAAACGAGTTCGCCAAAGAGTCTGGCCTGCAGAATCGCGCAAGGTTCGATGTCGCGGACGCGGCCTCAACTCGCCAACCTGCCTCTGACGTCGTCGTGATGGATAAGGTCCTTTGCTGTTATCCTGACGCGGAAGCTCTTCTGAAGACGGCTTCCGATTCCTCCAGGGAGCTGTTGGGTTTTGTTGTCCCGCGAGACGAAGGACTGATGAAGCCGGCGATGAGGATCGGAACAGCGTTGATCAATCTGGTTGAGAAGTTGAGGAAAACCGGTTTCCGGTTGTATCTTCATCCCCTGATCTCGATCGATGAGCTTCTCGCCGGGAGCGGTTTCCAGCAGGAAAAGAAAGCGAAATCTCGGTTCTGGCTGGTGTTCTTGTACAAGAGAAACAGACCCGACGCGTCTAGGGGATAGTAGGGCGAGACCTTGGACGTCGAACAAGCAGTCGATCGGCTGAGGTCGATGGGCGATCCGAAAGCTGTCGAAGGAATGGCCCGGTTCGGGATCCAATCAAGCAGCTCATTCGGGATTTCTGTACCCAAGCTCCGATCTCTTGCCCGAGAAGTTGGACGTGATCATCAACTGGCGTTGAAGCTTTGGGAGACGGGATTGCACGATGCGCGACTCCTAGCTTCGATGGTGGATGATCCTGAGCAGGTGACAGTCGATCAAATGGACAAGTGGGTTCGCGACTTTGACTCATGGGATGTTGTCGATGGATCCTGCGGAACCCTGTTCGACAAGACACCGTTTGCCGTTGCAAAAGCGAGGGAGTGGTGCAAGCGTGAGGAGGAGTTCGTGAAGAGAGCCGGGTTCGTCTTGATGGCCGAGCTTGCCGTCCACGACAAACAAGCGAAGGACAAGCTGTTCCTAGATTTCCTACCACTCATAATCGCGGGAGCATCTGACAAGAGAAACTTCGTCAAGAAAGCAGTCAATTGGGCTCTGAGACAGATCGGCAAGCGCAATCTCAAGCTCAATAGAGCCGCCGTGTCTGCTGCTCTAAAGATCCAGAAGAATCAATCGGGAGCTGCAAGGTGGGTTGCCTCAGACGCCTTGCGAGAGCTGAAAAGCCCCCAAGTCCAGAAAAGACTTCGGGAAAACAACTAGCCCGACCTCCCCAGCAACCTTGGTGATGATCGCATCGTCCATACTGTCCTAGAGAGGTCAACCTCGGTCTGGACGTGGCATGAAGAAGGGAGGTATGAGGAGTATACGAAACGCCTATGCCTCACGTTGCCCTCATTCTTCATGTGGGAGGGAATCCTTTCTCACAATGACGACTCGCAAATTCAAGACCCAGCTTCAATTTCTGCTGAAAAAGCTGCTCCCGGCGAATACTCGGCCCAGGAAAATGGCGTCCCAACTACAACGACGGATAAAGGGCCCGCGTGTTGACCATCGTTCTTACGAAGAGGCATACCATCTCTACGGAGAGGCATATCCTCCCGAGACGCCAAGAACGCGGAAGGACAAGCTGAAGATCGTATTCTGGATTGCTCTACTCCTCCTTACTTTCGCTTTCATGTTCTATTTCTTTTCGCAAACGTCTATCTCGTGTACCGAGTTTGGGTGCGCCTAAGCATCCTTACGACTACTCGGGATCTGATTCCCTTCACCTTAGCCCGGTATTCTGGGAATGATCACCCTGAATCATTATTACTGCGCCCATTTGGGCGGTTCACGAATTGCCGGCAATACACCATCGCCACCCTACCTTTTCCAACGTTCTTTTTTCCGTAACTATTCTTTTCCACTAAACTATTTTTTTTACTAACTATTTCTCGACCCCCCGAGGTGGTCTTTTTTCCCGCGCGCCGCCCTTCGTGAAAACGCTAGGAATCCACGTTCACCGGTCACAGCCCGGAGGTTCTTTCTTCTTGGAATAAACCCCGAAACCCGTTCATCAGACCGAACCGGTCCCACATCCCAACGTTCATGGAACGGGTCCGCCAGATTGGCGCTAAGATCGACATTCCCTGTTACCCTCTTGGCCAGGGGTAGGTTACGATAGGAGCATTTGACGATCCACACGCTCAACCACTATTGCCGACCCATCCCCTTGGAGCAGCGCTGAGCACATGTTTCGGAAGCTAGTTAGAGACAAGAAGGCAATCGACACCATAATGGCCACGCTGCTAATGGTCGTTATAGTGGTAGCGGCTTCTGCCATGGTCTTCGTGTATGCCACTGGGCTGTTCGGAGCCCTGATGCGGGCACCGAATTTTCAGAAGGAAGCTCTCAGCCTCGAGTTCTCCAACTTTGGACCGGTCAACCCCACCTACAACGTCACTCTATACCTGAGAAACACCGGAACCGTACCGATCAGTCTCACAAGCTACTACGTGAAAGATGCGAGCGGTAACCAGTACGCTAAGAACCCCTGGACCGGCCTTTCAATTACGCCAACCGCACTGGGACAGCCGCAGATTTTGATCTCGGGTTGCGGCTGCAACAATACCGGAACCCCGTTCACGTACCAGACAGGATATTCCTACACGATAACCATGCTTTCCTCCCGGGGAAGCCAGTTCCAATACTCTGTCGTAAGGTACAGCTGATCAGAGTCCGCTGATCTTCTCGTAGAACTCGACCAGGCTTCGAGCCGCAGGCTCTTCCTGGTTGAACGCGAAAATCTTCATCCCCTTCTCATACCTCTCAAACAACAGGATCTTCGACTTGACCAACGGCTCGGCTATCCTAGCCACAGTTGACGGTGACACGTCAAGCACCCGGGCGAGCCCGGCCTGGTTGAAAACCTTGTGGCGATTCTGCAGTAGATGCTCGACCAAACGGACTTGAGCCTTCGACTGGAAAAGATCAACCAATCTCAACAGTTCCACCATCCTAGGAGTAGAGGACCCTTGTTCCGATGTCCTTGCCTTGAAGGGCATCGAGGATGTTGCCTGAGTCCCTGAGGGATACGAACCTGGTGGCAATCCTGGCCCTCTGCATTATCTTGATAGCTAGAGGATCAAGCAACTCGTACCGGCCGGCGAAAACCTCTCCGCTCATCGCCCAGTTCAACAGCTTGTCAACATGTACTGACCTGATTAGCTTCGCTTTCGGGTTCTTCTTCGGGTCCTCAGTATAGACGCCCTCCACATCTGTACCATTCACAAGAATCTCGGCTCGAGTGATCTCGGCCGCAAGGGCAGCAACCGCACTAGTCGACTGGCCCGGCTGCAATCCCCCCATAACCACAGCCTTTCCCGATCCAACACAGTGAGGCAGATCGGACAAGGCCGTCGGAATCTTCGAGGACGCGATCGAGCCTAGCGCTAGACGCAATAGCTCCGCGTTCGCTCTTGTAATTTGGATTCCGAGAAGATCGCAAGTTGACTCTTCTGCGCCAAGCTTTCGAGCCGCCGAGATGTAAGTTCTAGCATTCTCCCCTCCCCCTGCAACCAGCACAAGCTGGTTTCCCTCCGCGACAAATCCCTCCAAGACCTTCCCCATCTCCTTGAGAGCTGTCACGTCAGGATCGCGGCGGAATAATGCGCCCCCGAGTTTGACGACTGCCCGCATTCTCTCTCAACCTTCCGATTGACACAGGCTCGCTATATTAGAATCGAATGGAAGCTATCCGAGCGTTCTAAGATTCCTCTTGAAAACTCTTCGCAAA
>VBBT01000176.1 GCA_005881695.1 Candidatus Bathyarchaeota archaeon
AAGGGAGCGATCGGCTTTGGACTGGTAAGCATACCTGTCAAGACGTACGGGGCAATTTCCGAGCATAAGACTGGGCTTCGCCTCTTGTGTCCTCGAGACAAGAGTCCTCTCAACTTCAAGCGTATATGTCCAAAGGATGGCAAGGAGGTGCCGTGGCAAGACGTTGTCCGTGGGTTTGAGATTCAAAAGGGAAAGTATGTTGCTATCACTCAAAAGGAGCTTGAGAAGCTAGAGATTCGATCTGGACGACTTGTGGAGATTTTCCAGTTCGTAGATGCGGACAAATTGGATCCTATCTATTTTGATTCGAGCTACTACCTCGTCCCGGATGAGAATGGCGAGAAACCATACTTCTTGATGCTGGAGGCTCTAGAGCAAGAGGGGAAGGTCGCTGTGGGTCGGGTGGTTATGCATGAGAAAGAGCACCTGGTGGCGTTGAGACCGTACGAGGGAGCTATTCTGATGGAGACTCTTCATTATGCGGATGAAATCCGAAGTCCGAAAGATCTTCCGGAGCTGAAGAAGGCGCCCGAGGTGGAGAAGGAGGAACTGGAGCTCGCGGGTCAGCTGATCAAGATAATGAAGAAGCCCTTCGCCTTCAAAGAGTACAGGGACACGTATCAGGAGTCTTTGATGAAACTTGTTGAGGCCAAGATGAAGGGTCAGGAAGAAGTTGTCGAGCTGCGTGTCCCAGAGATCAAGCCAACAAAGAACCTCATGGAGGCTCTCCGAGCCAGCATCAAGACTCACGAGAGGCGTTGACGCTCTTTGACGAGCGTCCGATACGCCCGATGCTCGCCAAAACCGGTAAGCCCTTCGACAATAACGATTACTTTTTCGAGCCGAAATGGGATGGACTCAGAGCCATCCTGTTCCTTCAAGAAGGAAGAGTAGAATTCCAGAACAGAAATCTGAGAGACGCAACTCGATCCTATCCGGAACTCCAAAGGATCTCGGATCGCATCAGAGCAAAGACCGCGATCATAGATGGAGAGGTCGTTGTCTTGAGACAAGATGGCATACCTGACTTCGGTCGGCTGCAGGCTCGCTTCGGTGTCGACGACCCGAAACGTGTCGATGTTCTTGGCAAGACGACGCCTGTTACATACGTCGGCTTCGACCTTCTACACCTTGACGGCCAAGACATAATCGCTCGCCCGCTCGTGGAGAGGAAGAAGCGGCTCAAGTCGATTGTTAAGGAGGGCCCGTACTTGCTCTATGGGGATCATATCGAAGCGGAGGGAACTCGTTTCTTCAAAGAGGCGACAAGTCGTGGTTTCGAGGGAGTGATTGGTAAAGAAAGCCATTCGCAGTACGTTCCAGGTTTACGAACCGACTACTGGATCAAGATAAAACAGGTCAACACTACCGACTGTGTAATCGTTGGGTTCAGCGAAGGAGAGGGCGCACGTGCTGCGACTTTTGGTTCGCTGATCCTCGCTGCTTATGACGAAGCTGGAAAGCTACAGCACATAGGAAACGTCGGAGGAGGCTTCTCCAACAATACTCTAGTGGATTTGAGAAGGAAACTCTCTAGAATCGAAAAGAAGACCGCAACAGTTGAAGGACCAGTTGACTCGCCGACTCCTGTAACCTGGGTCAAACCAAGACTTGTTGTCGAGGTGGCCTACATGGCCTTGACAAATGACCGGAGACTAAGATTTCCGAGATTCGAACGGTTAAGAAGTGACAAAGTTGCGATGAACTGCAAGCTTCCGACCTAGTCCGATATTTCAGTTGGATCTATGGATCAGATCTCCGCCAAGGCTGGTTTAATGCCCACCAGCTATCCCTCTTGACCGGAAATCGCCCATTATCAGCCCTGATCTCGAATCCGAGAGGTCACTTCAACCTCACCCCAAGATTCGTTCGGAACACTAGCGCTTTTTCCAAAGCCATCTAACCCCAGATCACGCTTCGATCGGCAAGACTCGCCCATTATCACTACCAGACAGCGAGCGTTCTAGAAAATAGGAGGTCTTAGCGACCGACCCTCGCGTCGCGTGAGTGGTCAATGCAAGCCTTTGTAAGCGCAGGAAGTGCCGTCTGGACCGTTGCTGATATCCAAATTGGATCGGCCACCCTGACAATTGGTCTAAATGACCCTTGACCAGAAACGGGGCATCGTGCTTTTACCGCCTCTGACAAGCCCCCATAACAGCCGAACGAGACCGAAGACTATCATCAGGCCTCCCACGTATTCCCAATAAGCAGGCGCAGATCTGGTGAGGAAGCTCACCTTGGTGGCCACAACCGCTATAACCGCTAAGCCGCAGAACACCCACACTAGACCTGAGATTGTCGTCTGCCGACTCAGCGGCTGCATCGATGCTAGACGATCGCTAATCCAGAATTACGACTGATAACTCTATGGGTAATCCAAAAGAGAGATAGAAAACGTTACAATTGAACGCTGCCATGTGAGCTTGTGCGAAGGCATATAATCCGCACCGAGACCTCGGC
>VBBT01000177.1 GCA_005881695.1 Candidatus Bathyarchaeota archaeon
AATCCGTTCGATAGTCTCTAGAAGCGAGCCCTCGTTGGATGCAAGCTGGTGAAGTTGCTTTTCCAGTTGGGCGCGAGAATTCTCAAGATTCTGCAGCGTCGTGAGGTGCTCAACAAGGGTCTTGGAGCGTTCTTGTATTTGGTCACGGATCGAAGTGATGTCTCGGGTTCTTGCCCGGAACTGGGACGTTTGGTGATTGATGCGTTGCAGTCCTTCTATCTCTGCTCTGAGCCATCCTCTTTCTGAAGCATAATGTGAAGCCATCGCTTTTACCGATTCGTTGTAGCTTGAACCAGCCGCTCGTAACAGCCTCGTAATGCTCGTCTCCAATTTCGATATCGATTCGTTGGGACTTGATTTCAGAAAGTCACCAGATGCGGTGACGATCTCTCCGGAGACGCGGTTTAGTGCCATGGCTGCTCGGAGGCGGCGGGAATCGCCTAAGCCAGACATGTCATATTTGGTGTTTCGAATGAATTCTCGGCATCGACTTTCGAGAGATGAAGCTAGGGAAAGCGCGGCCTCGGCTAATTGTCTTGTTTTAGCTTGAACAGGCTTCAGCTGAGGGTCGATCACCGAGCTCGTCCAGTGTTGGAGAGCCTTCTCAACATCTGCAGCCTTCTTACCCTCTTTCATGGTTTAGTTTTCCAGGATTACAGAGAAGTACGCTCTGACTGTGGTGGAGGAGGCGGAGCCCGATCTGGAAGTTGTTCACCGAGACAACTATCCCGAGGGAGTCCGGCTAGGCTGGCGAGAAATGCGAGGAGTTTGAGTTCTTCGTCGCGGTCGAGCAATGCGAGCTTCTCGAGTACGTTAGCCCGATAAAAGCAAGAACTCACATTGTTGCGTAGCTGGTCTCGTTCAGGTGCGTATCGCGTAGGCGGGCATTTTCCCTGAAGGAACTGTCTTAGTTTGCAAGGCTACGGTAGTTGAGGTCTTGTCGGCGCCGTCCGCGAAACTGATCAGATAGGTTACGATGACCGCGAGCAGGAAAGCGTTAGTAAGATGGATCACAATCGCGACACCAGATCCGAACGCGAACAGTCCCAATATTCCTTGGACGACAAAGTCGAGGATGGAAACCAGCCCAACTTTGAACAAGATCGAAGTAGTGCCGAAATTTCTGCGCGCCAGCACCGCCGTGACTATGAGTACGATGAAAGTTAGAGTTCCCCAAACTAGGTGATACCTAACATCCCAACCTAAAACGAAAGAACCGCCACCAAGAATAACCTGGACG
>VBBT01000178.1 GCA_005881695.1 Candidatus Bathyarchaeota archaeon
CGGTGTCCACTTCTCTCCCCATCGCCGGTAGGCGGATAGAATATCGCTTAGGTCTCGTCCTTTCTCGGTAAGGCTGTAGACGACTGAGAAGGGTTCTGTGCCTGTTACTCTTCTCTCAACGATTCCCATACTCTGCAAATATTTCAGAGTTCTAGAGAGAGTTCGCGCGTTCAGATCGTCAGGCTTGCCCTTTCTCAAGAGATCACTGAATCGAAGGGGGTTGTCGAGGAGATAGTATGAGATGAGGATTCTCCATTCTGAGCCTAGCTTTCTTACCGCTTTGATTACAGCGCAGATGTCTCTCCTGCAAAGCTCGCTCTTTCCTGAAATAATGCTTGAGATGTCGGGTTGGCAGCTAGACGCAAGCTTACTCAAAGTTATCTAATGTAACAAGGTTAGCCCGGGATATAAGCAGCAAAGGGACACAAGCGTTAGTTGCAAGGGCAATCTCAACCCGTAATTGTCTATCGGTGACCCTCAAATGCGGGAGTGCCCTGTGGTACTAAACGACTATATTTCCACGGGAGTAATGCTCTCAGATGCAAAGGATCATCAAGCTTCTTCTACTCTCTATAGTGCTCGGTCTGGTCGGGCTGGCCGCCTCTACAAAGAGTGAACCTTGGGGAGTGAGGGACGGCTTTCCTTTCCGGTATGCTTATCCAAACCCAATCACTTGTTTGCCCAATCCATTCAACGGATGCGGCCTTTACTACGATCCAGTAATGGTTGTTCTAGACTATCTTTTCTGGCTGGGAACAGCTGTCGTGGGAGTCTCGGTGATCAGTATGTTCTGGAACCGCTTCGCTCTAAGAGAAAGTGCAAGCCAGCCCACAAGTG
>VBBT01000179.1 GCA_005881695.1 Candidatus Bathyarchaeota archaeon
CTCTCGTCTCCGCCGACGAGCAATGCCAAATGTCCTTGGGCAGCCATGTCTGGGTTGCCTATGACAGGGGCATCAAGCCTATCGATACCTGACCTCTTTGCTTGATCTGCTTGCCTGATAGAAGCGTCTGGATCGATGGTGCTCATCTCAACCCAGAGAGCTCCCCTCTTCATGCCATGCAACGCTCCATCCTTTCCCATCATGGTGCTTTCGACTACGTCCTGGTCTGTGAGAGAGGTAATGACAATATTGACAGACTTGCCCAGCTCGTAGGGGGAAGGATGTGCTATTGCTCCTTTTGCAACTAACTCACGCAGTCTCTCTTTGCTTCTATTGTAGACGTGGACTTCGTGTCCTTTCGAGAGAAGGTTTAGTGCAAACGCACTTCCCATCTTTCCAAGACCTAAGATTCCCAGCTTTGTCATCTTGACAACACCCTTCGGTCCATGTACTCTCCCTTTACGGCTTTAGAAGCGTTCCTGGGAAAAAGTGTCGCTGACTACTAGACCACTTCACAAAGATAGATCCTGCCTTTCTTTTGAAACTGCGATTAGTAGGCATGAATCGATACGCAGAGCCTAGAATGGTTTCGGCTAGTTGACCCGTCTAAGTTCTTGCTCGCGGCCAGTCTATGTTGTGGAGTAACTGTTGAGAGAGGATACTGTCTGGAGGTTTTCGATCCGTTCGGTGATGCTGGGAAGACCTGCAAGACGAGGCCCGCCTCTGCCAGTCTTCAATCTGTCAATGTCGTTGAGACCCATGTTATCGATCTTCTTGAGCACGTCCAGCAACTGGTTCTTTCCTATTACGGCTGACGTTTGTGTATCCGCTTCTAGTCTTGCTTTCTTTAGGTCCGAACTGTATCTCCTGCTGCCCAAGTATGCTAGTGGTAGGACGAGTACGGGGTAGAGGAAGATAATCCACGCCATTTGCAACAGGATTGCAGCGGTAATCGGAAGGGCTAGCGAGACTATCAATGGCAGCCCGGTGAGCAAGAACGCCCTACTCCTCAACGTTCGCCTTATCTTCTTCTCAAACATGAGCGAAGAAGCGATCAAAGGCCGCCACTCCTCAACTGTCAGCTTTCCCATCATACGGGCCGGCATAACCATAGAATGGCGAAGAAAAGTACACCAGTCGGAAGGAATGGACCGGGCGCTGCGGCCTGCCGGGATCCACTCCATCCACCGAATATCTCTGATGTTGAGCCCGACAATATCGAGCTGTTGGCCGAGACTACCAGCAGTTTCTAGGAGCTTGGGATCGTCAGGACTTGTTGGAAGGGACCTTCGAAACGGGCTCAAGCTCAGACAACTAAACTTTCCATCAGCGGAGAATCAAAGATCGAGGGTCCTTCTTTCGGCTTCCCCTCAAACTTGGTACTTTTTCTTCCTCCTTGCTTGACGCACTCGGCGGGCTACAACCGGGACCATGCTTAGGGCTCCTAGTATGGCCGACCAGTATCCAACAGCGGCGATGACGACGAGGGCTGCGCATGTATTGGTCATACAAGCTATCGTCTCCTGACCTCGAGCAAAGAGATTACCCGCGACTACCCCTGAGCCCCAGAAAACAGCGATGCCAATAACAACGATGATTGCCCGCCCGCGGAGGCCTATCTTCGGCATTCGAGACGGTCTTGGTGGACCTGCAAAGCGCGGCTTGCTCAATTCTCCAATCCTTTCGTGAATGCTCGGGCTCCAGAAAGCTAGAAAGCGAGCTATGCTTGTTGACGGTGTTGCCCTCGGATCGAGACTTTGCATCTTCTCGAGGACCCGCGTGACTCGCTCGGTTCCGAACTGATTGACTGCGCTTCCGTCCAGTTCGAACTCCCACCTTCTCATCGACCTTCTGAACCAGAGCAAAAACAGTAGGATGACTGGGCTCCAGGCGGGGAAAACGAGAATCGGGCCCAATGGTCTCCCGACAAAAATGTGGAAGAGAATAAGGAGAGTCACAAACGTGCCAAGGACCACTAGAGCCATTAGTCCCAGCAACCTGCTCATCCTCCCGGAATTGTAGGCCTTAAGCCTCAGCAGGTGCATCTCAATGAGAATCCTCCATTCATCAAGCGACAACCTTCCCTTCAAATATTCAGGTAGCATGAGCTCGGC
>VBBT01000135.1 GCA_005881695.1 Candidatus Bathyarchaeota archaeon
GCCCTCTCCGTTGTGGATCCGTGCTCTTCGGATAGAGCGTTGATCTACTTAACGCGGAAAGATGTTGCTGACGCTTTGAGTGGAACCACGTTTTAATAACGATAGTTTTCATGAGCCTAGTGATCCAGTTGTCTCAGACTATCCTCAGCGACGATTCGCTTACCTTCGCTGAGAAGGTCATCAGCGTCAAGGCTGATGGAGGCAGGAAGGTCCATCATGCAGGCGAGATTGCCGTTCTGCCCGCCGACATGGCGATGGCCCAGGATAGCACGGGACCCTTGGCGATCAAGGTCTTCCGGGAGATGGGCGTTCAGAAGGTCTGGGACCCGAAGAAAATCCACCTAGTCATAGACCATAGTTTTCCCGCTCCTGACGAGAAGGTTGCTAATCTCCATATTCTGATTCGAGAGTTCGTCAAGCAGCAAGGGGTCCGGCTTGTCGAAGGAAGTATCTCGCACCAGCACCTTCTCGAAAATCATGTGGTACCGGGTATGGTGCTGTTTGGTGCTGATTCTCACACTTGTCAGGCGGGGGCTATAGGCGCTTTTGCGACGGGTATTGGTAGTTCGGAGATGGCTGCTGTCTGGGCGAGCGGCAAGCTCTGGGTCCGGGTCCCAGAATCCATCAAGATCAACCTTACAGGCCAGTTCAAGAAGGGCGTCTACGCTCGGGACGTCATAACCCACTTCATCGGAATGGTAGGAGAAGATGGGGGGAACTACAAGTCGCTGGAATGGAAGGGTCCCGCTGTTAAGAATCTCTCGATCTCGTCACGGGCTTGCATCAGCAACAACTCGATGGAGTGCGGCTGCAAACTCTCCATCTTCGAAGTCGACCCCATAACCCTGGACTATTTCAAAACAGCCAACCGGAAAGCAATGTTCGAGATCCACGCGGGACCAAAAGCCCACTACAAAGAAGAATACGATATTGATCTGGGAACTCTGGAGCCGCAGGTCTGGGGTCCGGGGAACGAGAGCAAAGTGCGTAGTGCTGGGGAATTCGGGGATGATCACTTGGACGAGGTTTTCATCGGCTCCTCCACTAACGGACGATACGAGGACCTGCAGGTCGTGGGCAAGATCCTCAAAGGACACAAGATCAAGGCCGGGACCCGTTGCATAATCACACCCGCCTCCAGAAACGTGTTCGAAAGAGCAATCCAGGACGGTCTAGCGGAAACGTTTCTCGAATCAGGAGCAGTATTCACCAACGCCACCTGCGGCGCATGCGTTGGCACACATCTCGGGGTTCTAGGCGAGAATGAAACCTGTCTCTCCACCTCTCCCCGAAATTATGTGGGACGAATGGGCGCCACAACCGCCAAAATCTACCTCTCATCCCCAGCGACAGCTGCCGCATCAGCCTTGGAAGGGCATATTGCCGATCCGAGGAGATACCTATGAGCCTCCCACCGCCTTCCACGATTATCCGGGGCAGAACATGGGTCTGGCCCGACGATGTGAACACGGACATCATCATACCGTTCCGGTTCAAAGCCCGCACCAACGACCCTGTCGAAATGGCGAAATATGCCATGTACGGGTTCGACCCCGAATTCTACAAGAAAGTCAAACCAGGCGACCTCTTCGTTGCAGGAAGAAACTTCGGAGGAGGATCCAGCCGCGAACAAGCACCAGTCGCCATCAAATACTCAGGAGTAGCGGCGGTAGTCGCAGAAAGCTTCGCAAGAATATTTTATCGAAACAGCTTCGCCATCGGCCTACCAGCCCTGGAAGTCCAAGGAATAACAAAACAAGTCAAACAGTTCGACGAGGTAGTCGTCAACCTCCAAGATTGGTCAGTCACAACCAAAGACGGGAGGGTGTATCATGCGCTGAAGGTTCCCGAGTTCCTCCGAGGCCTAATGCGGGAAGGGGGTCTCGTGGAGTACTACAAGCGTCACAAGAACTTTCCTTGGGAGAACCTCGAGGCTAGCGCGAGCGCCCCAACCTCAAGACCATAAACCAAGCCATCAAGAAGCTCTTTCCAACTCTAGGAGTCCCTTGGTAAGAGTCAGAGTCTCAACATCACGGTTAGTCAAAGCCTCCAAAGATACGATATGGTCCATTCTGGAAGACGTGGACAACTGGACCGACTGGGCGGATCCTGAGAGCAAGACCCACATGCTCAGCCACAAGACAGTCAAAAGAGAAGGCAATGTTGTTACCTGTCTAGAAGAAGAAATAGCCGGCGGCTACCGGGTAAAGCATACTGACAGGTACACCTTCTATCCCAAAGACAAGGTCGTAGAGGAGATCATCGAGGGCCCCATAAGTGGCCGCTGGGAGCTGACCCTCAAAGAGAACTCAGAAGGAACCATGATGGACTGGGCTTTCCACATCAAGCCAGAAAGTCTTAGGTTCAAGATCATCGCCCCGATCAGGGGTAAGAGCATCATGCAAGGAATAGCAGACGAGTACTGCCGACAACTATCAGAATACGCAGAAACCCAGCAGAGATCAATACTCTCCAGGAAACCAATCCCAGCCTGAAGAGATGGCGCCATCCACCGTGTCTGCATTTCGGGCGCGACTATGGTGGAAGATTCAGGTTCCTCTGGGAATTTCTTTCAGCTCTTTTACTAGTTGGTTGATTGTGGTGATGCGTGCGAAGCGGCGTCGTAGGGCGTATTCTGTGCGTTCGCGTATGGCGTCGACTCCGAGTTCTTCGCCTGGCTTGTCCCAGTTCGGAATCGGAAAAGTCATAGTCGCTTCGGTAACAAAGTCTACCGCGTAGCCAAGGTCAGCTGCGATCCTCGCGGTCGTTTCGCAGCATTGTTCCATCTGGATGCCTGTGATACTGACGTGTCTCACGCCTTTTTCGATCAGGTACGGTTGTAACGTCGTGCTAGTGAAGCAGTTGCGAGTGTTCTTCACCATGACTGGCTCATCTTTTCTTGGCTTGAGAAAGTCCATCAGTTTGAACGAGGGGCTGTCCTTGGCGAACGCTTCGTCGCTGTCAGTATGTAAGAAGAAAACGACCGGCAGATGGGCAGCACGATAAGCTTCGACGAGAGCGCTAACATTCTTTTCAAAAGCTGGGTTGTTACGCCTTGCCCATCGCGGGCCGACTTTGAACGAGTCCTGCGCGTCTACCACTAGTAAGGCGGATTGTGCTATTGGGACCTGGTTAGGATCTAGCATTGTTTCCTCTATCGCTGTGATACTGTATATACCTGCTGCCGCGGCTCAGGTTTATTCAGGACCTTTGAATTGATTACATACCTTTCCTATCTTGGTCGCAAAGTCTGCGGCTCCGACAACTACAAAGTTTGCTGACTGGCCATTAACAAGAATCCTTCCCTTCGCTCTTCCTCTAACGCCTCTTTTTGTTGTGATCATCTTGGGTTGTGATAACTTGATTGCGACTTGGGGTTTTCTCTCTTCAAATCCCTCATCGCTCTTCGTCTGGATGATTCCGATCTTCAGCAATGGATCCATCAGCTCTGTTGAGAGAGCATCGGAGTCATCGTATGCGAGGCTCGGAAGCGATCCAGTGACCCCATTGGTTTCGAAAAACCGCTTGGCGTAATCAAGTCCAGAATAGGAAAAAGTTGTACTTTCGAACGCCAACGCTGAGATAGATGAATTTCTCTCGTTGAGCTTGTTTGCTCTCTTCAAGAAATTGAAGATCCATTGCAGCGTCTGAGAAGGGAGCGAGACGATCCGCCTAATCCCTCGCTTTCTTGAACGGCAAGTAGAAGGTCGCCCAGTTCTTGTATATCCTGCCGAATTCCGACATGCTGGAATATTCCAAGTGATATTGCTCAACTCCGCCAATTCTCGTTATGAGGCTGAGAGAAAGAAAGTTGTCGTCGCCGGAGTGCGTGTTTGCTATTCCCATTTCTGGCTTCTCTGCGGGAATGATTAGCTCAGTTTCACGTTGTGTTCTCCTCCATCCGAGCGCCTCGGGCGTCATTCCGAAGAACCTGGGATCAATAACGTACTTGCGTTTTCGTTCCTTAAGCCCGGCGGTGTTTTCGCAGTTGTCCGTGTAAACCAGGGGGAGCTTCTTGCTTCCTAATCCGCTCAAGCCAAGTCCGTGTTCTTTGAAGTATGTATACAGATCGTCATCCCATGGAAAGAAAATCTGTAGTGTATCGAGAGTGTAGCGTCCCACTTCCGACATGACTTTGCTCTGCTAATGTTCGGCCTCTTGGACCTTGTGCCCAGACGACGCGAAAAGGTATTCTATTGTGGCACGTACTGAATCTGGACAAAGGTTATGCATGAGGCTAACCACCTGATTCACGTCGCTAAACTATGAGTCCAGAGAGTGGACGATCCAAGAAGGATCCGAGTCTTAGGCTGTTCTTCGGGGATCTCAGAAAGATGACCTCAAAGGAGGTTGCTGATGGCGAAGTCTCTCTAATAGTTACATCTCCTCCATACTTCAACGCCCCATTTGATTACCCAGACCTCTTTCCGAGCTACGAGGATTACCTGGAACTAATCAGGTCGTTTGCTGCCCAGAGTAGAAGAGTGCTGGGTAAAGGAAGAATTTGTGCCGTGGTTACTGACGATATGTTGGTGAATGAAGGAAACGGGGGGCGTGGGCGAAAGTACCCTCTTGTTGCCGATACGACCAGAACCTTCTTGGAAGAGGGTCTTCTATATCGCGACAAGATCACTTGGGTTAAGCCGTCTGGTTACACAAGAATCAGCAGAAGGAGCGGAGTTGTCCTGCAGCACCCATACCCGATGTACTTCTATCCAGACAACATCCAGGAATCCATACTGCTATTCCAGAATGGCGAATTTGATTATAGCCACTTGAAGGATGCTCCACAGGAGGTTCTGGAATCCTCCAAAATAGATACTGCAAGACTCAACGACGAAGGATGGAACTTGACGGTCTGGAATATTACCAACGTTCTTCCAAGAGCAGGTCGAGTGGAAGAGGGGATCGCCGCGTTTCCAGAAGAGATTCCTCGTAGGTTGATCAAACTTTTCACAATGGTGGGGGAAACGGTATTCGATCCGTTTGCGGGATCGGGAACAACGTTGAAAGTCGCCAGGGAGCTGGGGAGAAGAGGAATCGGATACGAAATTGACCTCGAACTCAAAGATGTCATAAAGAAAAAACTCGGACTGGATTATAACAGATGGACTGGGGAAGATTTCACTGTTGAAGAGAGAGGGGGAGTCAGGAGCCTTAGAAAGTCTCTCCAGACGAAGGTTCAGCGGCAAAGAAGCGTTGTGAGGTAGCACGCGCTGCAAGTGCCGTCGACTCCGTCCTGAAAGGAATCGCCTAGCGTAAATTATTCGCTTGCCAAATTGTCAGTTCCAGATATCTCTGGATAGAAAATGGTCGAATTCCTAGGGCGAGTAACCTATCATCTTAAATGCTGATGCTGGGGGCAAAATCGAAAGATGAAGATAATATTGAGAACATTGTGGAAAGCACTCGTTTTAGGTCTTCTCGGTCTTCTATCACTGGCACTGCCTTTCGGATTCGCTGCCGGCGCTTCAACGACGAGTTTCCAGTTTCTCGTTGGCACGGGACCGCTTTGTGGCCTCGCTACTAATGCCTGCCCTGACATCACGATGGCTGACAACGGTGATATGGTCGCTGTGACCGGTCAAGGGACGCTCTCAATCTTGGCCAACTCGGTCACTGGCGACGGAACCTTCGCGCACATGGCCCCAGATGGAACGGTTCGGGCGATGGGAACCTGGACAGCGATTCGACTGATGAGTTTCAGGTCCTTCGGCAACTCCTCTGGACTTCCATCAAACTTCGTCGGCGGTCAGGCACTGATGCTGATACAGCTGTCCGTGGGCGGGACACCAGTTCATACAGCCGTGCTGACGATAATCTGCCAAGTCGGGACTCCTCCAGCCGGTCTACATGAAGGAATCAAGCTGGTTGTTCAGGATACGCCGTTCAACTTCAACAAACAAGTAAGCGGATTAACTATCTTCGTAAGCCAGGACTAACAGGCGTCCCCAAGGCCGACAAATCACTCCCCTTCTTTCTTTGCCACGTTCGCCCCAGTCGACCGCCTCGATTCTGCACCAGAATGTCGACGACCCATTTACCCATCGACGTATCAGAAGCATTTTTCCATAGAGAGACTCTCCCTCCATTCAAATCCTGACATGAATCGGACAGAATTCACACCTGATCTCGGTGAACGCATAAAGTCGGCCTGACCGTTACTGACCTTGCGCACTAGCGAGGTGAAATTCTCAAATGAAAAAGTCCTTACTAGTCTCGTTCCTCGTTCTAGCTCCCTTCGTTCTTGCTTTGCCTGTAGGCTCGGTCTTCGCGGCCACCCCCGGGTTCGGTAACCTATACTACAACGGCACTATGGTCCACACCGTCATTCCGCCAGCAGCGTTTCCCAACACAGGCATCGATAACTTCTACGAGGTGCACGGCGGCGCTGCAGGACAGTTAGGCATCGCATCAGTCGCTCCCGGAGCCGACGGCTATCACGGTGGCCACTGGAAAGTCTTCACTGTAACATTCAACCAAGACGCAACACCCGTGCTGCTAACGTCCCAAGCAGCAGTCTTCGCGGCCCAGAGCGGCGGCACAGTAACAGTGACACGGAACGCGTCTGCAGACTTTCTCTGTCCGGTCCAAATATGACCCACGGCTACCGGGATGGATACCCGGAGACGGTTCCAAACCGTCCTATCCCTTTCTTTTCCAATTTTTATAAGTACATGATGAGACCAATCTTTTAGAATCGGCCCAAAACGCTCCTTCAATCGACCACAGGTCTGGGGAGGTTTATGCTTGTTTCAACGACTGGGCTCTATTTTTGACGAGTACAAGGGCATACCCCGCGAAGCCAACCTTCTGATCTATTCCAGTTTCTTCACTTGGGCTGCTGCAGGACTATTGTTCATCTCCCTACAGGTCTTCCTTGTACTAGAAGGCATCTCGTTCGCCACCAGCAGCCTCATCCTCGGAACCTTCGGAATCGTCAGCGCCTCCTCCACCCTTCTATTCGGCGGCCTCGCCGACCGCTACGGCAAGAAGAAATTCGTCGTCATGGGAGGAGTACTGGGAAGCCTTGCACTAGCCATCTTCGCAGTTGACTCGAACATCTCACACTTGTTCGGGGCAGCGTTCCTAGCTGGACTCTCCGAGGCAATGTACGCTTCCTCCTGGAGTGCCTTGCTGGCGGACAAGGCGGGAAATCTGAAACGGACCAGCGCCTTCGGCCTATCCTTCTTCGTTGCCACAATCGCGTCGGCCTTGGGAGGCTTCAGCACAAGCCTCCTCGGCTTGATGAAATCACTCTACCAGGTCGACCTTGTCACAGGCAACCGGTACTTGTTCGTCGGGGTAGCCGCGATCAGCCTCGTCGGTCCGATGATCGTCTACCTCAGAGTCTCCGAGTCCAGGCTGGAAACGAGTCAACAATCTCGATTCCATATTCTTCCGCGACAGAGCCGTGGCGTAGTCTTTCGGTACGCTGCCTACGGGATCGTAATTGCCCTCGGTGCCGGCATGGTAATTCCCCTTATCCCAGGCTGGGCCTTTCTCAAGTACGGCCTCGCGAACGATGTCACTGGGCCCATCTTCGGCGGCATCAACAGCCTTGTAATGGGATTCGCCAACCTTGCGACTCCACGGATTGCCAGGAGGTTCGGAACCGTTCGGACAATCGTCCTGACGCAAGGATCGTCTACACTGTTTCTTTTCTCGATTCCGTTCTCGCCAAACTTTGCCTCCGCGTCGTCCATCTATATCGTAAGAAGCATGCTGATGATGATGTCCAACCCAGCCCAGAACTCTCTCCTGATGGGCCTGGTCCCGGCTGAGGAACGATCAGTGGCTTCCGCCATCGTGGCCTCGCTCTGGAGACTGCCCAACTCGTTCAGCACCGGTATCGGGGGCTACATCATGGGCCTAGCAACAAGCCCCAGTAGCATCTATCTGGCCCTACCGTTCCTGATCTGCACAGCACTCTATCTCACGGCAATCAGCTACTTCTGGCGGACGTTCAAAGATGTGAAACTACCAGAGGAGCAGGTTCTGGAACCCCTAGCGGAAGTCGTCCCTGCCGCGACTTAGCATATGTTGACCTAGGGTAGTATTCCGCCTATCTTCGCCAACGTCACCAATCCAGGCTTCTTCTCAAAGATCCCAGCAGTAATCTCCAGCGCCTTCTTCTGCAGTTTCTTGTCCTTGTTGAGTTTGTGGAGGGCTCTTTTGTTCAGCCGTTTTATCAGCCAGTTGTCGCTTAGCGCGTACGTGACCGTGTAATTGGCGTGTTTCCCGATTACGTCAGCGCGCACTTTCCGCTGGGTCTGATATTCCAGCAATGCCCTCTCTGAGAAGTCTCCTGCCGCCTTGCATTTCTCGATCACTTCGGCCAACGCCACCGCGTCCTCCAGTGCCAAGTTTACTCCCTGTCCGGCGTGCGGATGGAAAGTGTGCGCTGAATCCCCGAGCAGCGCGATTCCGTTTCCCACCCACTTGTTCACCTGTATGAACGAGGGCGTAAAGTACGCCATCTTCGTCCACGCTTCCACACCCGTAAACGCGTCCGCCATCTCCGGAGCCGCCTGAACAACCTCCGACCTGAAAGACGTCAAGCCCTCTTTCTTGACACTGTCAAAACTGCGCGAGCCAACACAATGGAAGAGATAGGTAGCATCTGGACCAGAAGGCATTATTCCAAGCATCTTGCCTGGGTGCTGGTACTGGCGCGCCCTGCCCTCCAAGCCTGGAACAGGACCGACGAGTCCGACCAGAAATGAATCAGGATACTTCTTCGTCTTCACCTCTACGCCAAGGCTTGTTCGGACATGCGATTGAGGACCATCCGCTCCGACTACCACAGGTGCTCTGATCTCGTCTCTAATTCCCTCGCTTTCGTAGAATACTCCTTCTGCCCGGCCAGCGTTCAAGAGAAGTTCCTGGAAGGAGGCTCCCCAGAGAACCTGCGCTCCAGCCTGCTCAGCCACATAGACCAGCAACCGCTCCAGCTCAGTAGAGTTCGCCGTCAGGAGATAGTTCTGGGGGTGATCCAACAAGCTGTAATCCGCTTCAAGTAGAACTTCTCCCTCCCAGTTCTTCACTTCCAGAATCTGGGACGCGGAACCGATCTCTCTGGCCCGGTCAAGTGCTCCAAGTTTTTCTAGAACCGCCAGGCCATTCGGCTGGAAAGTCAGACCACGCGGAATGCCCTCAGGACTCTTTTGCCGTTCAAGGAGGATAGTCGAGATCTCTTTTTTCTGAAGTTCTATTGCTAGTGCTAGAGCAGCTATACCCGCTCCCACTATTACAACGTCGGCCTTCCCGGGCAATTCTTCTTCCTCAGACGTTACCCGCCCAATCTAGTTGATATCTTAAAATCATGCCTGACCCCCTGTTGGGGCGACTTGAGCAGAATTCACGGACAGGGCTCGACAGAGAAGCTAGTACTCTACGATCCCGGAATGTCAGTCGCGCCCCACGTATACGATAAAGACCGAAGATACGCCGTCCTAGTCGTCGACATGCTCTATGACTTTGTCTACGGGAAGATCAAGACGGACCGCGCGCTCCCCATAATTCCCAAGTCCGGGAACCTAGCAGACGCAGCCCGTAGCGCAGACATTCCCGTCTTCTATCCTAACGATTCACACACACGCCGAGACTTTGAGATCCAGCGCTGGGGCGAACACGCGATGAGAGGGACGAAGGGCGCCAAGGTGATCAGCGCTCTACGACCCCGGAAGAAGGATGTTGAGATTCCTAAGACAACCTACAGCAGCTTCCACGATACGAGGTTGGAGAAGGAGCTGAAGAGGGCGCACGATGGCAAAGGCGCAAACACACTGATACTCGCAGGGCTCCACGCTGACTGTTGTGTGAGACATACTTGCGCGGACGCGTTCTTCAAAGGCTACGAGACCATCGTCGCGGAGGACGCCGTCAACTCCTTCACCGAGCTACAATACCGGACAGGACTACAGTACGTCAAATTCTGGTACCTGACAGATGTGCTTCCGACAAAGAAGATAGTGAAATTGTTCTAGGAAGGGCTCGGGCTCGAAGAGGCCCACCCGCGTCATCATCGATCAAGACGGAGGAATAGATGATGCGCTCGCCCTCATCCTCGCACTAAGATCTCCAGAACTAGAAGTCGCAGGCATAACGGCAGTCTCCGGCAACGTAACAGTAGAACAGGCGACACTGAATGGATTGCGAGTCGTTGACCTCCTCAATAGAAGAGACGTGCCGGTTGCTAGAGGGCTAGGAAACCCGCTTGTCCGAGATCCGGTCCGTGCCACTAGCTTCCATGGAAAAGACGGGCTTGGCGATTCCAACCTTCCAGTTTCAAGGATTCGTCCTACAGAAAAGAGTGCGCTAGACACGATCTCTAACGAGCTGGCTATCTCAAAGCATCGCGACCTAACCATAATCTGCACGGGTCCTCTCACCAACATTGCCGCTCTCCTGACAGGTTTCCCTGAATCCGCCAAAATGATCAAGGAACTTGTGATAATGGGCGGAGCCTATGGAGTAACAGAGTATGGTGTCGGCAACGTAACGCCGGTTGCCGAGTTTAACCTCTACGCGGACCCGGAGGCGGCAAAGATCGTCTTCGAATCGGGGGTCCCAATCGAAGCAGTCGGCCTTGATGTGACAATGATCCCCAAGAACCAGCTGACGCTGAGAGAATATGCCGGTATCCAGAAGAGCAAGGGCCGAGTTGCTGCCTTCGCGGCCGAGATCCTCAACAAGAACATACACAAACACGGAATCTTCGCATTGCACGATCCTATGACAGTCGCCGCCAAGGTCAAGCCTTCACTCTTCGAGTTTGCCATCTACAAAGTCCAAGTCGAGACTAGAGGTGAAATCACTTCGGGAATGACCGTTGCAGACAGACGAGAATCGCTATCCGAGTCCAAGATGCAAGGTGAAAAAATGATGATTTGCAAGAACGTCAATTCTAGAGGCTTCAAGCAGCTGCTTCTAGACCGGTTGACCAACGCCTGAGTGGTTGATACATCAAAACAGGCGTTTCTGAGCCCCGTGTGAGAACTTTTAAACTCAATATTTTGCAATATACAGCTACTATGGGAAAGGAAATCGGCCACATAGAACTGACATCAAAGGACCTCATGACGACAAAGAAGTTCTACTCCAAACTCTTCGGCTGGAAATTCGAAATGTTCGGCGACGGCTACGCAATGTTCAAGACATCGCAGAAAGGCGTCGGCGGCGGCTTCCAACTAGGCAAAAAAGTCAAACCCGGCTCAACAACATTCTACGTCAACGTAGACACCATACCAGCAACCCAACAGAAAGCAAAGAGCCTCGGCGGACGAATCCTCAAGAAACGGAAGTCTATCGGCGGCGGAATGGGCTACTGGGGCACCATCGGCGACCCGCACGGCAACGTCATCGGCCTCTGGAGCAAGAAGTAACCATACACCGCACCCTGCGCTCCTAGTTACGCGCTAGCGTAACGCGCAGTATCAAACTCCCTTTTTTCGTCCCATCAAGACCCTTTTCCAAAGGGTCCGACTCTGGAATCTGCAAGCCTGACGAAAGTCTATCGAAAACCAATCCTACTACTCTTCTTCCTCTCCCCACTCATCGGCGAAGGACTCTCAGGATCCACTCCTCCACTAGCATTTCTCAACCCCGCGGTCACTTTTCTTCTAGCTTCTCTATACGGTAGTGGAGCACTGCTCGTCCGGGATTATGCTCGGCGGTGGCAGAAGGGCTGGCGCTCGATCCTAATCCTAGGCGCCGCCTATGGAATAATCGAGGAGGGAATAATGGTCCGCAGCTTCTTCAATCCGGCATGGAAGGATCTCGGGGTCCTCGCGACCTATGGACGTTGGCTAGGGACAAACTGGGTGTGGGTCGAATGGCTCGCAATCTACCATGCAATCTTCAGCATAACAATTCCCATCCTCCTCGTCGAGCTAACATTTCCACAATCGAAGACCCGGATCTGGCTTTCGTCAAGAATGCGAGTTCTCTTCCACGGGCTATTGGTCCTCGCGATAATTCTCGGGTTCTTCGCCTTCCCCTACGATCCTGGAGTGCTCGCTATAGCGGGCTGCATCGCGGCAGTGATTGCTCTAGGCTGGCTTGCCAAGAGAATCCCAAACATTTCTCCGACACACCGAAATCTCAAGGTGTCCTGGAAAATCCTCGCCCCTCTCGGATTCTCAGTACCGGCACTATTTTTCTTCCTCTTCAACAGCGCACTGATCCCATTCGCCGCGGGGACCATGATCGTTGGAGGATTCATGGTTCTCGGCTACGAGAGACTACTTACCAGATGGGCAAGGAGAGGCTTCAGCGACATCCAGAAGCTTGGCTTGATAACCGGTGCATTAGGCTTCTTCGTGTTCTTCTTCGATTTCATCCTGGATCTCTTCTTAGGAAGGTTAGGAACGAGTGTTCTAGGATTGGCTTTCGTCGTATACCTCCTCTGGATCAGAAAGATCATCCTCCAACTCCATGGGAAACGGCCCTCTGTTCAACTAGGGTCCGAAATGCCAGAACACACAGAACCTGGCGTGAGATAGCTGAATGCTGGAAAGTCTCAGGACCGACCGTCCTCCCTTTCTGTAACTATTTTTTTTCCTGTAACTTTTCTTTTCTGCTAACTATTTCTCGACCCCCGGGGTGGTCGATTTTCCCGCGCCGCGTCCTTCACGAAAACGCGAGCATAGTTCCAAGGCCCCTTCGGTTCCCTAGCTAGACAGGTTCAAAACCCGTAAAGTCCCCTAAAACTGGCAAGAATCGCCCAAACTCGGCGAGAATAGAATGTGTTAAATATTGTAAGATCAAGTCGAAGCGAGACCCGATATGGCCGATAAACCAACCGCAGCATTTGTCCTAGCCCTAATCGGTGGAATCTTCGTATTGTTAGGCGGTGCCTTCCAGGCCTTCATAGGAGCTGCAATATTCAATTTCGGCACTCAAAGCGGCGCAACCGGCGCGCCAGCCGTGGGTTCAACAGTTGCCATACTAGGAATCTTGGGACTCATTTTCGGGATAATCATGATTCTGGGAGGCATCATGATGTACACCAAGCCTACATCACACACCATGTGGGGAGTCATCATAATCATACTGTCGCTCATCAGCTTCGCAACCTCCTCTCTCGGAGGCTTCTTCATAGGCTTCCTCCTCGGCCTAATCGGTGGGATTCTCGGAATTGTCTACAAGCCTGCG
>VBBT01000180.1 GCA_005881695.1 Candidatus Bathyarchaeota archaeon
AGGAGGGCATACTGCGATAGCTGTTCATCTGAACAAACGATGGCGGATCTACGGTGAGACCGAGGATATCACCCTAGGAAATCTCCTAGACATGTTTGCGAGAGAGGCAGGTCTCCCTTCCCCGGGAAGACCTCCTATCGAATCAAAGGCGAACGAAGGTCGGAATCTGCTTCCCCTTCCGTACACGGTAAAAGGAAATGACGTTGCATACTCAGGGCTGCTCACGGCCGCAAATCGACTACTAAAACAAGGTCATTCGATAGCCGACATCTGCTTCTCGATACAGGAGGTGTCGTTCTCAATGCTAGCTGAGGCTGTTGAGCGGAGTCTAGTCCAAACGAGAAAAAACGAGGTTCTGCTGGCTGGAGGCGTCGCCATGAACAGACGGCTTCGCGACATGATTAAATCCGTGGCGGAGGATCACGGAGCAACATTTCATCCTGTCCCTTTCGAATACACGGGAGACTGCGGTGCCCAGATCGCTTGCTCGGGTAGACTCGCTTTCGAATTCGGCACCACTGTTCCTGTCGCAGAAAGTTTTGTCAATCCGCGATGGCGTCTAGACGAGATTGATGTTCCATGGATTCCTCGACCCTAGACCTTCAACCACTGCATCGAGGTGCAGAGGCCGATCTCTTTCTCTCACAGCTGCCCCCTTGGAAAGTGGTGGTCAAGAGAAGAGTTCGAAAAGCCTACCGCCACGAACAGCTAGACTCTAGTATCAGAAAAGAGAGGACCATCAAGGAATCATCTGCAATCCGCGATGCCAAGATCGCTGGAGCGAGACTTCCCAGCATTCTCGGCCTCGACATCGAACGGTCTACGATCATCATGACTTTCATAGACGGAATGCTCGCCAGAGATAGTATTGATACGATGAGCAACGCCCGTCGGATCGCTCTTCTTGAAGAGTTAGGCAGACAGGTTGGTTTTCTCCATTCAGCAGGAATAATGCACGGCGACCTAACCACATCAAACATCATCGTGCCAGCTGACGAAAAACCGTTCATGATAGACTTTGGAATGGCCAGAAAATCAACGGACCATGAAGACCATGGAAGCGATCTGCACCTACTCCAAAGGTCACTGATCGCTACTCATGCCCTCGACGCTCCAAGTTCGCTGAGAAGAGTTGCGAAGGGCTATCGCAAGGTTGTCGGCGAGGAGATGGCGAAATCGAGTCTTCGGAAAGCCGCGGAGATCGCACGGAGAGGAAGGTACTTCGCCATCCGATAAACGGACACTATGGTTCGTAACGCAGAACGCTCACAAGTACCAGGAAGCCCGCAGAATTCTTGATCCATTTGGAATAAAAATCCGCATGCTCGCTTCGCCGAAAACCGAGATCCAGAGCACGAACCTTGGCGAGGTAGCCAAGTTCGCCGCGGAAGAAGCTACCGAGAAACACAACCGTAGGGTCCTGGTAGAAGACTCGGGGCTCTTCATTAGAGTCCTGAACGGTTTCCCAGGTCCCTTCTCATCATACGTCCACGACACCATTGGCGTTGAACGACTCTTGCGCTTGATGAGTCGAGAAACACGACGAGAAGCATATTTTCAGGCTTCCTTGGCTCTCGCATCTCCCCGGGACTCGTCTCAAGAGTTCTCGGGAAAAGTGCATGGGACGATATCGCACGAGTCTGTCGGAACGCAGGGGTTTGGGTTTGACCCAATATTCATTCCAAGAGGCACTCGGAAAACGTTTGCCCAAGGCGGAACCCAATTCAAAGACAAGTATTCACACCGAGCTATCGCGTTCCGAAAGTTAGCACTCTGGTACATCAGAACCAAGATCTAAACCTAGAATCATGTCTATTCCCACAGCGGAGCCCTAAAATAACGCGTTCAGCCGTGTTCCGTGAATATGTTCCGCATAGTGACAGTCGAAGACGTAGTACGGATTCCGCCCCAGAAATTCGGGCAGCCCATCGACGAGGTTGCGCGTGAACAGATCAAGCTCAAGTATGAGAACTATGTGGACGAAGAACTCGGCTACGTCATCCTAGTCACAGATGTCGATGTCGAGACGACCGGAAAAATCCTTCCGGGCGACGGCTCGACTCATCACAAAGCTCTCTTCAAGTTGCTCACCTTCTTCCCAGAGCTCCACGAGGTGGTGGAGGGAGAGATCGTTGAGGTCACTGACTTTGGCGCGTTCGTAAGAATAGGTCCTGAAGACGCTCTTCTCCATGTATCCCAGATCATGGACGATTTCATTACCTATGACGAGAA
>VBBT01000181.1 GCA_005881695.1 Candidatus Bathyarchaeota archaeon
GGTTTGACAACACTGACGTAGAACTGGTCTGCCGAGGTTACAGGGTTTTCGAGGATGATCTTTGATGGAATCTTCTCGTCCGCGAACAGGTCCATCAAGAGGAAGGGATACTCGCTGGAAATATCGAACACAACGACCTTGATCTCTGGAGCATGTAGGAGGATTCGCCTCAGAGTGTTCGCTAGCAGGTTCGATTTTCCGGCGCCGGTGAAGGCGAAGATTCCGAAGTGATAGCGAACCATAGACTCAAAGTCGAGATAGATCGGGATTTTCTCCTCCATGGACTCGAACATCTGGATCGTTCCGATGCGCGGGTCCTTGTACGCATCACTTGTAGTCGTCTTCGCCTTGTAACCGATCTTGTCCAAGATTCGCTTGTTGTACATGTGGCTGATCATATCCCGATTCAGAATGTTGGCCTCGGCAGCGATAACCGGATAGGAGAATCCCTTCTCGTACTTTGGCTCTCCATCACCGTCTATGAGCAGATCATAGTTGATAGGAAGAGCGCTGATCTGCACCATCATTGTCGACTTGTCGCTTGTATCCCAGTCGCGCACGGATTGCTGGATTATCTCAAATTGCATCGGATAATAGCTGTGTTCGGAGAGGCCTTTGAGCCCGTAGTGTTCAGGCCAGACCCGGCTGATGACCATGAGAGAATATCGTTGTTGTTTCTGGTTCGACTTGAAGTTGCGTACTGCAACGAGCATTCCTTCCTCGATGAGGCTCATGATATCTTTGTGATATTCGACCTTGATCCTGCACTCGTACCGCGATGAGGTGCCGGTCAGCTCGTGGGTGGCTACCGGCATGAACGCGGGAGTTACCTGGCTGAGGCGGGCCTTGAAGCGCCCGTCGAAATCGGTGAAATATCTAGAAGCTGTCTCTTCGACTACCTTCAATCTCGCTTCTCCTCTCACGGAACGTGCTCATGTAGAAGACGAAGTGTCGGAGGCTGGGATTGTTCATAAGCCATTTGCCAGTTGTATCGATTATCCGCCTCATCTCCTCGTTGTGCCACTTAGCCACCTTGTCAGCGATGAACAGTGGCTTGTTGTGACCGAAAAGCTCAGGGATACTATTACTCGTCATAGCGCAAAGGGTCTGCATGACAAGCTCCTGAATTGGATTCGTGACGGTCTTGTCCCGGAAAACGATCGGTCTCACCGTTTCTTCCGCGTTACCGTAGACATGCTTGAACTCGAGAGTTGAGTCGAGACGATAATCGAACTCAGGGTAGGATAATCTGTCCAAGAGCAGCACGTTGCTGCGAAGCTGAGGATCAATATCAGTTTGCGATAACTGAATGTACGATTTCAGAAACAGCCTCTCGGGGGTTATCTTGTTCCTGATAGCACCGCTGACAAACCCGAGCTGCTTCTTGAAGTCGGGCACGATCATCAGAAAGGCGGAATCGTATTCCGTGAGCGACCATGGTACTTTCATGGATTCGTAGTTGAATACGCTCAGTGTCTGAAGCATCATCCGGTCGGTGTTGGGTATTCGGCTCAAATCGTCCTGAGTAATGTCTGAGGACCAGATCTTGTTAGAAGAGAGCACTGGCAGAACATGGTTCTTCAGGTCCCGGGCGGCCGTATCCTTGGTGAGGCCTATCAGAAGAATTTGTTTGCGCCAACATTCTTCGACCAGAAGGTTGAGCGTGAACAGCGTGAGAAACGCTAGGTCCTGGGTGGTGAGCCAGTGCCAGTCATTATTCTTCCACACCCTCATAGGGTTCTGTTTGGGTTTCTCTTCGAACATTCGACCACCTATTGTGTTGATGAGAGTCTTGATCCGGGTCCAAGTTCCGAGGTATCGATCCTTCAGCCCATAGGTTCCGAGGAGCTCTTCTAGAAAGCCTTCAAGCTTTGACTTGCGAAGTATTCGTTCTATCCGCCTCCGCCTATCCGACTGGGTGATTCCTAGTAGGGTGGATAGTGAATCGAGGCTTTGCGGTCCGTGACGTTCTAGAGCCAGCCAGCACCTGTAACGTAGATAGTCGCCACGGGGAGCGGGAAGGTCAAGCTGGGGATTGTCGACGTGATGTCGTCCATAGGCGAGGTCGTTGATGTCAATCGGGACCCCGCCAACGTCGAGCCCGTATAGCGAGCCGTTGGACTTCCAGAGCTTTCGCCTTGACGTATCGTAAATGAGGCTGGCTAGACTTGTTGCAAGGCTTCTGTCCAAGAAGATGATTCTTGGCCCATCTATTTCCGTAGCTAGTTTGTAGGCGAGGTAGTACTCGGAGAAGGTCATGATCCACATCGGAATAGTGGAGTTGTTGGCAATCGCCTCATCCGTCAGGGGCGTTGCCAGGGACATCTCGGTGCTCTCTCCAGGATGAAGAAAGCTCTGGTCAATCTCCGGAACCTCGTTCACATAAACCGGGACACAACTAGATAGCGCCCGTCCGGTCTTGAGAAACTGTTCCTCATACTCGACTGAGGGGGAGCGCGTGGGGGAGAACTTGATCGT
>VBBT01000097.1 GCA_005881695.1 Candidatus Bathyarchaeota archaeon
TCACATTAGAGTCTCCCGAGCTGCTCCCCCGGACAGGTGCGACTGAGTCGATTTCGTCGAAGAAGATGATGCATGGCGATGCTTGGCGGGCCTTGCGAAAGACCTCTCTAATCGCCTTCTCAGACTCGCCAACAAACTTGTTGAGCAGTTCCGGGCCCTTGACGCTGATGAAGTTCGCCTCGCTCTCGTTCGCCGCCGCCTTCGCCAAGAGCGTCTTCCCCGTTCCCGGCGGACCGTACAACAGAAGCCCCTTTGGGGGAACGGCGTTCATCTGGGCAAAGAGTTCCGGATATTTCAGCGGCCACTCTATAGCCTCTCGAAGCTCCTCCTTAACCCCCTCCAGCCCGCCAATATCCCCCCACTTGATATCCGGAACCTCCACCAAGACCTCCCGCATCGCCGACGGTTCCACCTCCTTCAGCGCTTCTTGGAAGTCGGCCATTCGGACGATGATCTTGTTGAGAACTTCCACCGGGATGTTCTCCGCTTCCAAGTTGATCTCGGGAAGAATTCTACGAAGCGCACGGATAGCCGCCTCCTTAGCCAGCGCCTCGAGGTCCGCGCCTACAAACCCGTGGGTAACATCAGCCAGCTTCTTCAAGTCCACATCTTCTGCCAAGGGCATTCCCCGCGTGTGAATCTGCAAAATCTCCAATCTACCATCCCGATCTGGGACACCGATCTCGATCTCTCGATCAAACCTTCCGGGACGTCGGAGAGCAGGGTCTATCGAGTTGATCCGGTTCGTCGCGCCTATGACAACTACTTTGCCCCGAGACTGCAGACCGTCCATCACTGAAAGTAGCTGCGACACGACACGTTTCTCGACCTCCCCTGTAACCTCTTCACGCTTCGGCGCAATCGAGTCTATCTCGTCGATGAATATGATCGATGGTGCGTTCTCCTGGGCCTCTTTGAAAATCTCTCTTAGCCTCTCCTCGCTCTCGCCGTAGAACTTACTCATTATCTCCGGCCCACCAATACTGTAGAAGTTCGCGTTCGTCTCGCTCGCCACCGCCTTGGCCAGCAGCGTTTTACCGGTGCCTGGAGGCCCGTGAAGAAGGACTCCCTTTGGGGCCTCGACCCCCAGCCGCTCAAACAGTTCTGGATGTCTCAGGGGAAGTTCTATCATCTCCCGGACTTTCTGGATGACGGGCCGAAGGCCGCCAATGTCCTCGTATGCGATCCTCGGGATCGCTCTGGGCGCTTCCTTCACCTGTTCGCCGACAGTGACTTGTGTCTGCTCAGTGACGATGACGGCTTCCGCGGTCGGAGTCGTGCTTGTAACAACAAGGTCGATCTTACGACCCATCACGTTTATCGGAACATAGTCTCCGCGTGCCAAGACTCGGCCTTCCAGGATCTGGCTGAGATATTCCTCTCCTCCCACAATCCGGAGCGGTTCTGTAGGAGCTAGGGTAAGTCGCTGGGCGATCTTTGCCTCTATCTTCTTAATTGTGACCTTGTCGTCGATCGAAACTCCAGCGTTATTCCTCAGATAACCGTCGATACGGATCGTTCCCTTGCCAAAATCCGACTCGTATCCCGGCCATGAAAGAGCGGTTGTCTTCTTCTTACCAATAATCTGGATCACATCGCCCGAAGTCAGTCCAAGTTCGTCTACAACTTTCGGGTCCACTCGAGCGATGCCTCGACCGACATCCCTCTGATACGCATCTGCGACTCTAAGCGTAAGGGTCTTTTCTGGCAAGATTGATCCTCTGAACTTCCGTCAGGGCGAAATCATCCTTGGAGTAATAACTCTACCTGACTGTTATCGAGATGGGGCTATGTTGTTCTTTCGCGGTAAATTTCTACCTTGGTTGTGGAGCCTGCAAGAGCTGTGGCTTCCGGAAAACTTCTATCATCTCTCTTGCGAATTCGGGGAGATCGCTGGGGACTCTTGAGGTGACGAAGTTTCCGTCAATTACTACAGCCTTGTCGACATAGTGCGCGCCGGCGTTGATCATGTCGTCCCTTATTCCTGCAACACAGGTTAGCGTCCTGTTCTTCACAATCCCTGCAGACGCTAGCACCTGTCCCGCATGGCAGATCGCGGCAATGGGCTTGCCCTGAGCGTCAAAATCCCTTACAAATTTGAGAATCTTTTTGTTGAGTCGTAGCTTCTCTGGCGATTTTCCTCCGGGAACAACTAGAAAGTCGAAGCTCTCCGCATTTACCTCGTCAATCGATGCGCTAGGTGTGATCGAGTAGCCCTTCTTGCCCTTGATAGAGTCCCTGGTGAGCCCGATGACTATTGTCTTGATTCCTTCCTCTTGCAATCGGTACATCGGATGGAATAGTTCTAGGTCCTCGAACTCGTCTGTGGCAACTATGGCTGCTATCTTGCCCTTTAGATCGTTTGGCACCGCTGCAACCCTCCCAAGGCTTGACCAGTGTTACCCGGATTTCGCTGACTATAATGGCTTTTTTGGGCGCTTAGGACGATTTCTGGGATTCAGCGTTGTCCCTGAAGCTCTGTTCTACCTGTCCCGGTCCCGTGCGATTTATAGCGCGCTGAGCATGCTATTCCTGTTAGGTCGAACTTGTCGGAGGATGTGAAGCGTATGGCGGACCTGTTGAAGTCAGGCGCCACCATGCTCTCCGACGTCTGTCCCGTGTGCGGTACGCCCCTGTTCAAGGTGAAGGGCGAGGTCTTCTGCGCGAAATGTAACAAGCCTGTGGTCTATCAGAAGGCAATGTCGCCTCAAGCCACCCTCTCCCCAGGCTATCTCCTGGATTCGGTTGAGATGACGATCGTCGGCAAGATCAGCGAAGCGAACGAAGTCCTGAAAAATGAGAAGGATCCCGAGAAGTTGTCGGTTTACAGCAATCTCGTTTTCGGCTGGCTGTCGATGCTGGAGAAGCTGCGGAGCCTAAAAGAGTCTTTCAAGGAATAACTGCTAGGTTCTTCGGGTCGAACAGTTTTCCATCTGCTAGGTTTGTCAGCTCCACCCTCCGTCTCCTTCGTTTAGCCAGTATTATCGGCATGCCTGCCTGTTCGGCCAGTCCGAGAAGCTCTTTCTTCCGATCTTTTCCCAGGAACGATCTGTCTGTCTTGCACTCTATCAAAAACGATTTGCCATCTCTCATACAAACGAGGTCAATGGGTTTCGATTGCGCTGCCCTGATGACCAAATATCCTTCTCTCCGAAAGATATCTCTGATTCTGTATTCTAGCCTTCTGCCCGTCTCGTAGTTCGACAAGTTCTTTCCGATGTTGGAGCCTTGCTCTCTTAAGAACAGTGGACACCTCCGAAACTATTCGGGTCTCACTTGTTGGGGGCGTTTTCTTTTTCGTCAGGAACAGAGACTGCTTGGAATCCGGTAAGCTTCCGGTCCACTAGAATACGTCCGAGAAACTGGGGCGACGCTTCTCGAAGCGGGCTCTCGCGACAAAATCTCCCCTAACAAATCGGCTATTCTCAGCCCTGATTAAATATCTGAACAGGCACGTCTAGAACAGGGGATAATCCACGCTGTAAACGTGGATAAGTCCCGACGGACCCAAGCCCGGATTGTGCTTTGATCAGCCCGTCTCGCCCATTATCAATGCCAGACAGGAGATGTTCTAGAAAATAGGGGGTCTTGGCGACCGACCCTCGCGTCGTATGAGTGCCTCAAACGAGATCTCGGCCGCGAATTCGGGTGACCAGCAAGCCCTAGTCTGCAAACAACCCGAAACGGGACTCGCAAAAACGGCGTTTTTCTCTTTGAAGTCTCCTCGATATCGTCGTGTTTAATGGAAATCTTTTAATCAGAACCCAGCCCGTCCTCCCCTTCTGGGCTAGGATGCTTACAGAGCCAAGACGCCCCTCCAACAAACTGGTGAAAGCGCCTGCAAAAAGCAAAACGGAAAGAAGAGTACGAGACACGGATAAAACAGGCCCTAGCCGTACTCAACGAAGTCTCCAATGACAACACCACCCCAAGAAACATCCGACGCGCAGCCAAAGGCGCCATGGACGCGCTCCAAGCACAAGGACACACAATAGGCGTACGCGCCTCAAACGCGATCTCAACACTAGACGAGATCAGCCAAGACCCCAACATGCCCCCGTACACCCGTGTCAAACTCTGGAATGTCGCAAGCATCCTCGAAGCTGTAAAAGACTAGCCTGCCAAAATAGGTGTTTGGACAAGTATTTATCGCCAAGTAGCCCCATTCCCTGCTGGACCAAGGAGCAAGGATTCTGAAAGGAAGTCGTCTCCTCCCGTTCCTAGTCGCCCTCGTACTACTAGCCTTCGCCCTCGGCTCACTCCCCCGATCCCAACCAAGAGGCCCAAGCCTGCTGTTCAACTCTACCTGGCTCATCTACATCCTCTACCTAACTCCGCTCCTTGCTCTCGGGGCAATGGTAGTCATGATAGTCCTCCTCGCCTACAACTGGCGCCTTCTCTCCGACGCTCTCGGCTACGGAATGGCGGGGAGAAGAAAGCGACAGAAGAAACAGTCGAGGACCATCCAGATAATTCTCTGGATGAGTGCATGGCTCGTAGCCATAGAGGTCTTGCTCCAGAAATGCGGTGGAATTTTCTGCAAACCCTCCCAGAGCGCAAACCTCACACCGCAGATCCAACAGTTCGTGACCGGGCCCGGGCCGGGACCCGTGCTTCCGTATGTCCAAGCGGTCTCCCAGCTGGGCAGCGTTGTTCAGACAAACTGGTTTTCGATAGCCTTCCTCGGGTTACTCGCCGTGAGCTCGGTAATTATTATCCGCGCTGTCAAAGTATCTTGGGATGAAAGTAGAGAGAATGTCATGCATGTTCTAGGGCTCCCAGCCGAGGGAATATCAGCGGTGGAAGACGCGATCCGCATTCTAGAATCCCAAGAGGCCACGGATCCGCGGACGAGAATTATCAATTGCTACCAGCGCATGGTCCGGGCAGCTCAACACCTAGGAGCCCGAGTAACATCCGACCAGACTGCCCGCGAGCTTGAAACCGCGATCCGTAAGATGCTGATGCTCAGAGGTTCAGCGCTCAATGAGCTCACTGAGCTCTTCGAGGAGGCACGATACAGCTTGCACCCGATAACAGAGAGAGATGGAGAGAGAGCGCACCAGCGCCTTCTTAGCATTGCTGAAGAGATGAAACTCCCAGTCAGCGTCTAAGACTTGAGACGCAGCACCCTAAAGCTTCTACTCCTAGCATCAAGCGTCTACGTTCTCTTCGTGGTATTCCTCAGGAGCCTCGTTCCCGAAACGCTGACTCCTTCCATCACTCTCCTCGCCCTTCCACTAATCATACTCACTCTGATCCTCGTCAGCGACCTCTCCTATAGAGCAACAGCCCCCTCTAAGACACCAGCTCCGACGAGACTCAGGAGGTTTCAGGCCCGCGACGTACAATACCTATCGCGACAGGTCGAAGTTGCCTCTAGTGGAAGCCAGGCTTATTTCGAGTCAATCCTTCTCAGCCGCCTGAGAGACATCCTTGCTGAGAAGGTCAGCCTAGAAACGGGAGTCGAAAAAGAGAACGTAAAACGAGAACTTGTTGATGTGGTGAAGGGTCCAGCGCTAGTTGGAAACGAGCCGCTCTACCGGCTACTATATAGTTCGACGACTCCGAAGGGAGCGACGCGTGTCAAGATGTTGCGTGAAGCCATTGATGGAATAGAGGCCTGGAAGGCATGAAAATTGGAGAAGCAAGCGGAACCTGCCGGCAAGTCGTTGACCAGGTTGGGAAAGTCATTGTGGGAAAAGAACAAGTTCTCGAAAAGGTCATGCTGGCGGTTCTAGCAAACTCCCACATACTGTTCGAAGACTATCCTGGCCTGGCGAAGACCTTGATGGCGCGAAGCTTTGCGATGAGCATGGGATGCGAATTTTCAAGAATACAATTTACCCCAGACTTGTTGCCAGCTGATATCACTGGCACCTACATCTACAACGTCAAGACCTCAGACTTTGAACTGAGACGGGGTCCGGTGTTCACCAACATACTCTTGGCCGACGAGATAAATAGGGCTCCTCCAAAGACCCAAGCAGCCCTACTCGAGGCGATGCAAGAACGGCAAACCACGCTCGACGGAAAAACCCATCCTATCAAAGACCCGTTCATCGTCATCGCAACCCAGAACCCGATAGAGTACGAAGGAGTCTATCCACTGCCCGAGGCTCAACTCGACCGGTTCCTACTCCGCCTCCAACTAGGATATCCGAACCGAGCCCAGGAAGTGGAAATCCTGAAGCGACGAATGGAGAGGGCCCAGGAAGACATCCTACTCGAACCCGTTGCTGATGGCGAAACGATTCTGGCGCTGCAGAAGACCGTGGAGGGAATTCATGTGGATGATGACGTTCTGGGTTACGTGACGGACATTGTTCAGGCGACGAGAGCGCAACGACAGGTTGAAGTCGGTGCCAGTCCGCGAGGTTCTCTGGCGATATTCAAGCTCGCACGAGCTAGGGCTGTGTTCCACGGCCGTGACTACGTTATCCCGGACGATGTGAAAGAAGTGGCCGCGCCTGCTCTTGTGCATCGGATGATTATGAAGGCGGAATCCTGGGTCAAGGGGGTGGACCCGCGTCTGATGGTAGAGGAGATTCTGAAAACGATTCCTGTGCCTAAGGCCAAGTGACTCCGAAGATTTGTTTACCACGAAGGCAAGTGGCTACTTTGCCCTAGCAACTATTCTTCTGGTGCTGGGGCTTCTGCTTCAGGACTGGCAGCTGGTGGCGCTTGTTCTTCCCGTGGCCTCGTTGTTCTTCCTCAGCAATGTATGGGGCCTCCCTGAGAGAGTTAAGGTACGGCTAAGCCATCAGGTGATCCCAAGCGACAGTTTCGGAGACGAAGATATCCGCGTCCGAATCGAGATCTCGAACGAGACCAATGGCAATCTGAGTAATGTGGAGGTTCACGAGTTAGTTCCGGATACGATCAAGATCGAGAAGGGGGCTGCGCGGATACGAGCGCAGTTGAAGCTTCTTGAAAAGCTGGAGGTCCAGCTTGGTTTCCCAAGCCCGATCAGAGGCCACTATCCTGTCGGGCCAGTGGTGGTCAGGGCGCGAGACCCTTTCGAGCTGTATCTCGTCGAGGCGAAGGCTGAATCAGAGGTGTTGTCGATAATGCCCAGGCCGGAGCGGATCAGGGGCGCGGAACTACGACCCCGTCATCTCGGTCCGTGGCCTGGGATAATTCCTGCTCGGACCCTTGGCTCGGGAACAGAGTTTTACAGTATGCGGGGATACGTTGCTGGGGATGATCTGAAGCGGATTAACTGGAAAGCTTCCGCGAGGCACCGTCGACTGATCACTAACGAGACGGAGGCGGAGAGGGTTACCGATGTTATGATCGTCCTCGATACCGATGTCACGTTCTATGAGAGTGCTGAGGCGGAATTGTTCGAGCGGGGAGTTAGGGCCGCGGCCTCCCTCGCCAGTCTCCTCCTTCGACAGGGCAACAGGGTTGGCATGATACTTCAGGGAGAGGAGCGAGGAATTGCCGCTCCCGCGTTCGGTAAGAGGCATGAGAGAAACATTCTCTATTTGCTCGCGGCGGCAAAACCTGGGAGGGCCGTGATCCCTACTGACTATGCAGTCGCTCTTCTTGCAAAGCTCCTGCTTCCTGCTAGGGCCCAGATAGTCATCATCACTTCGCTGATGGACAATACGATAGTTGCTGGGATACGAGGACTCGTCACTGCAGGATACAGTGTGCTGGTTCTCTCACCGTCGCCAGGGGTTCCGGTCAGATTCGAGTCGGAGTCGGAGGAGTTAGCTTATAGGATGCTGATGCTTGAGCGTGCGAACACTCTTTTTTCCCTTGAGAAGATTTGCAGTGTCAGCCAGTGGCCTGTGGGGATTCCGCTCTCGGTGGTTCTGAGTAAGGTGAGACGCTTACGGCCAATGATCCGGGTCTGACCTTCGGCTTCAGAATCGCGACGGTGCTCGTTCGTCTGAACTACCTCGTGTTGGCGCCGTGGGTTATCATTGGGATTCCTTCACTCGTATCATCCGGGTTGCATGTTCCAACCATGCTGATAGTCTCCGCGGTTGGGTTGTTAGGGATGCTTGGGAAAGAAGAGATCTTTGCGAGAGGAGCGTCCGTGAGCCTTGCAGGGTTGATCATTGGAGGAAAGGTTGTGGGAGATGTTCTTGGATCTGCGGCTCCCGATACTGCGGTTCTACTCGTCCAGTTTGTTGCTGTCATTTTCTTCATGGAAGCGTCCAGAGTAGTCTTATCGTTCGACGGGGAGAGCCGTGAGCTTGCAGGGAAATATGACGAGCTATCAATGGGTCTTATGAGAAAACTTGTCGAGTGGACTCAGGGTCAGCTCGTGGGTCAGGCTCGGATAATGCTCGTCGTCCTCGGACTGTCCTTGGTGTTATTGCTTGTCGGAGGTTTCACCAGCATCTCGATCAATCAGCTGGGGTTCTCAGCGGGTCTTGTGCTGGTTGTTGTCGGGGTCCTTCTCTTCCTCGTCACGAACCGACGGGAACCCGAACAGAGACGAAGTAAGTAGCCTCGGAAAACCCGCTCATGCGACGCGAGGGTCGGTCGCTAAGACCTCCTTATTTCTAGAACATCTCGTGTCTGGCTGTGATAATGGGCGAGACGGGCTGATCAAAGCACAATCTGCACTTAGGTTGCAGGGCAAAAAAGACGGGAAATCTAGAACGATTCCCGAACGATTTCAGGGAAGTCTAGGGCCCCCCCTGCCAGATACGGGATCAAGGCTTGAAATGGGCGAGCTTTGGACCTTCTCTCAGGAACCGCCCCCTGTTTTTTTTGGCTAGTCCCCATTGGAGGGACCCTGTACTAGGCAGAGGCATTGGCGTCGAGGGTGCACGATAATCGAATGCTAGGGGTTCGAGAACTAGCTCCAAACCGGTTTTCTGGAAGATGCTATTAGTACGTTAATCCAACCATGGTTTTGTGAAAGAGCAGAGCCTGAGACAGGCCTTCGATTACATACAGAAAAACAAGGAGCCATTCCTCAGAGATT
>VBBT01000098.1 GCA_005881695.1 Candidatus Bathyarchaeota archaeon
ACCAGAATCGCGATTATCGAGCCGTCCGCCTGAACGACGTCGTTCACGTAAGCTTGGAGATAGATGTTGTTCAGGTATTCCTCGACGATCCAGGAGGAAAGGAGAAGGATCACCAGCATCTGCAAGAACATTATAGCCTTAGCGAACCCCGGAACAGTTCTTCCCGCGCTAAAATCGGCATTCTGAGACGTATTCACGAACCCTCTGACAGTCTTCTTTCTCTCGCGCTCTCGAAGAGGCCCCTGTCCTATGTCAAAGTGGTGAAACAGAGACCCCCGAAGCCCGGTACCTATTTTATGCGAATACGTTATGCAATCTCAGGATACCGCCTGGCTTGACTTTGCCAGAGACCCCATCGATATTCCCTTCAACCGTGACGACGATCGCGCTTGCTGGCTGTCACTCGAAACGTTCGCCTGATGGCTCAGAGGGTTAAATACGAAATGCGAAGCAAGGCTCTCGGCTGTCTTAGCTTGCCTACTCCGAAGAAGTTGATGGAGCTTCAAGAGACCATAAACGAGGATCTGACCAAAGCGAGTCTCCCGGAGGTCAGAATTGGGGGTTTCAGGCTCCCGGACCAGGCTTTGGAGATCACGTTCGAGCGTGAGACAGTGATAGGCGAGAACCGAGATAGACTCTGGGAGATCATCAACTCTCACTACAAGAAGTTACTGAGAGAGCTGGGGCTCAAAGAGTAGTTTTCGAGGTTATTTCTGACGTTTCGACCGATCGTTCCATCTTTGTAGAGAGCCATGTAATCGGCCTATTTCGTCGACTGGCTCGACTTGTTTTATCTGCAGGATAGGCATGAGCGTTGACCTCCCTGTATGAGCCAGGGTCACAACTGTTCGATCCTCGACTGTTTCTGAAAGGTGTTCAATTTCCCCGAGAATATTCCCCGCCTTAAGCAGGATTCCGATGAACGCCGTTCCAAGAAGCCCTCCGAAGCCTATTATGGCGATCACCGACCCTTTTCCCTGAAACAGGCTGAACAGGTACATCTGAAGGTACTGGTTGTTCATGTACTCGTTGTAAATCCAGGCCGACAAGCCAACGATAACCGTTGCCTGTAATAGCAGAACGATCTTCACAAACTTTGGAGTATCTCTCCAAGAACGTCCCATAACCCGTACCAAGATTGACTCTCTGATCTAGACAGGCTTACACGTCTTATCTCAAAGTCGTGGAACGCCAGGCCTCAATCCACGGTACTTCTAGCAATCTGGACACGTCACTCTCTTTCTGACCTACTAGAGGACTCTAATGGCTGTTTTGCAGCCCTGGCAGTACTGATAGATAGCCAAGAGATCACCAGGAACATGCTTCACAGCATCAGTCTGAACCAGAATGTTAGCCAGGGGCATCCCGCAGACCAGGTGAGGAACACCCTCTATCGTGAGAACGTCGATTCCCTGACCAGCTGCCTCCAACTGCTTCACCAACTCGTCCAAGGTCGCGACCCGAAATTCCTGAAAAGGCCTGTGAGTTAGATCGATTACCGGCTTGGGTTCCGGTAGAACCGGCACGCCCGAACGGGCTGCGACCTGTCGCAAAGCGCCTCACTCCAGTCAGTAGACTACCGCTCTAGCTTAAGCGTAAAGTAACCGAACTCATGTCGGCCCAAGTTTATCCCAATCAGATCACTATTCGAGATAGAACGCGGATCAGGAGGGGCCTGTCTGGAACTGGTAATTGCTGGCGTAGGTGATCAACCCGTGATAAGAGTATTGTTGGAAGGTGCTGGTCAACGTCAACTTGGAGGAGCACTGCGCGTAGACCAACGAGCTCGAGTTCGGAGGCACGTATTCGCCAATACAAATCCACGCCGACGGGATCGTGGAGCCGATCACCGAATATGTCACCTGTTTCATCGATGTTTCTGACGGGCTCGGATGGTACCACTCGGTCATCAAACTCGTCGGAGTGCGAGAGGTAGTCGCGCTTGAGGCCCCCAAAAAGGTCGTCCCTTTCGCCGCAGTATAACTATGAGAAGAACTCGCACCAGTATTGTAATCGCTAGCCACCATTACAACATTGCCGCTTACGAACGAGAGGCTCAGTTGAATGGTATCACCCTGGTTGACATTGTCCGGGATCCTCGACAAGACAGGATTGTTTGTCGTTCCATTCGGCGCGAAAACCTCCCAGATGAAATGGAAACCTGAATCGTAGGCACTCCCGGAGGCCAAGGGCCAGTTGTACGCTAAGCCAACCTGGTACCAATAACCTGTATCAGATAGGCCGTTGAGGAGGTACGCAGGACCATAACCGGACGAGTCAGTTTGAGCTACGGCGGTCACGTTGTAGTCCAGCGCTTGAAAGTTTTGGGCAAAGATCATTGACACCTGCTGGTCATATGTGGCCTTTCCTGCCGTTGTGGGAAAGGTGGAGTTCGTGCAGAGCGCTGGGTCGAGGCACGTGAGATTCCGCAGAACACTCCGGGCATCATCGTACAGCCGCGTCACCGCGGGAACCAAGATCCCCGTGGCGAAGAGGCTTCCGGCCACGAGAAGCACGATTAGGCCAATCGCGGCGCCGATATGCTTCGAGGGAGAAGAACCTGTTCGGGTGGAGCCTGTCCAGTCCAGCCTTGTTCCACAGTACGGGCAGAAACTACTGGAGTCTTGCAGTTCCCCGTGGCAGACTGGACACTTCATACAGGATCACCTTTGGTGCTGGGTGCCTTAGCTTTTCTGTTCCCTCGGGGCTTGCGGATTATGAAATCGAAAGGTTTTTTCACACAGCATCGCGTTTAACCTTACGTTTTCGGGTTGAACTCAGACAACATCCTTCCAGTTTTGAAGAAGAACAAGGAGATCGAGCTGACCGTTACAGGCCGAAAGAGCGGAAAACCCCTTCCCCGTCCCGTCTGGTTCGTGCTCAGAGGGACGGAGCTGCTGCTACTACCCGTCACGGGCACAGACTCTCAGTGGTACAAGAACGTCCTCGTCAATCCGCAGGTAAAGATTAGCGCTAGCCAACATGCGCTCAACGGTAATCTCCGCGTGATAACGGAGAATCGGCGGATAGAGGAAGTCATCGAATTGTTCAGGGAAAAATACGGCCCTTCTGACATCAAAAAATACTACCCGAAACCGAACGTAGCCGCTACCCTACCGCTTGAATAACTATCACAATCGACGCTGGCCGCACGTCAGCACCAATCAGGGTTCAACCGTCCTATCGGTCATCCAAGCGTCATTGTCCTAGTTTTGCGTGGAATCGAGTTTCAAGCCCCGAAACGCAGCCCGAGCATCGGGCCAAACAAGAGAACTATCAACATGAAAATCGCAGGGAAGATTCCGAGCACAATGAACAGAATGATCTTCCCGGATACGCCTTCCTCGCGTTCTCGCCGAGCCATCGCTGACGAACCTACCTCAAACGAGCGCTAAAAACAGTTAGCCGAGACTGTTCGGGAAAGAAAAACAGTCCGACCTCGACTAAGCAGTAAACGTCGCTCCAGGGAGCCTAAAGGATTTGAAAGGCCCCAATTTGCTGACAGTAGAGCATTTTTGAGCTTAAGCGACGCGATATTCACTTTCGCACTGAACCTGCTATCTCAATGGGGCTACGCTGGAGTCTTCCTGTTGATGACTCTTGAGGGCGCGACGCTTCCAGTTCCAAGTGAGATCATCCTCCCGGTAACTGGGTTCCTGGTTTACAATCACACTCTAGACTTTTGGCCCGCTGTCGCCGTGGCGTCGCTAGGAGGACTCCTTGGAACAATGATCGACTTCAGCATCGGGTACTATTTGGGGAGACCGGCGGTGCTCAGATACGGTAGGAAGATCAGGCTGAGCGAGCGACATCTGATGATTGCTGAGGGATGGTTCGCAAAGCATGGCAGCGCAGCCGTCCTGTTTGCAAGATTTGTGCCCCTCCTTAGGACACTGATCGCGTTTCCAGCAGGAGTAGCCAAGATGAAAATTGGCAGGTTCCTAGCATTCTCGGCTGTCGGCATAGTCATCTGGGACATCATACTAATCTACTTGGGCGTCCTCGCTGGCCAGAACTATAGCTCGATTGTTAACAGCCTGAATGGGACCCTGCCACTGATCGGGTACGCTTTCCTTGGGGGGCTCGTACTTGTCTTGTTGCTTTTCGCGAGAACAAGTCGAAGAAAGGAGAACCCGGACTCGGGCAATCCCGCGGGCTAGACGGGCGTGTTCCTGAGGATTCAAGCGATAAGGAATCGGTTTTCCTGTTTCGGTGTTTCAAGCAACTACGAAGCTAGGTTACTAAAGTGCGGAGTGTCTCACAACGCCTAGGAAAGAAAAAAGTGTTCAAGCGGATAGACCTAACTACAACATCCCACGAGACTTCGAACGGTTGCATACAACATTGGAAAAAAATAGAACGGCAGAAGAACTTCTCCAGTGTGACTCCATCTGCTCAAAGCACGACGCGCGATGTGAACTCAAGGGGTATCAACAAGCCTCCTACCGCTTCCACGGCCATAAGGATGCCGATGGTAAGATGTGCATCTGGCCGAAGACGGTACCGATTTCATAGAGCCAAATGGGAGCATGAGGCCCACGTGAGAGAGGGCACTAGACGCGACCCCTCCCGGGTCTAGTTACAGGACCCGTAAGGTCGCGAACCAACAATGAATACTTCAAGGGTTGAGCTCGGAGGAATGCAACACGATGCTATCCAAGAAGCGGGTCCCTCTCAAAGCCCTACTTCTGCTTGTAACCTTCGCGTTCGGCTCATTCACCGTTAGCGGAACTGTTCTCCCTTTCACCATTAGTGATGCCCACAAGACCACGGGCAGCTTCGTATTGACAATCAGCCCGTCCGTACTCAACATCCCACAGGGCATGAGCGCTACTTCGACCGTCACAATTCTAAGCACTCAGGGTTTCACTGGAACCGTGGCACTTACCGCACAGGTTGCGAGTGGAATCACCGTCGTCTTCAATCCTAGCGGAGTCAATGTGCCAGTTGGAGGAACCGCGACCTCGATAACCACGGTACAAGCCGCCAACAACGCCTCCATGGGAACCTACAATATCATCGTAACCGGGACGGGTGCAGCTGGAAGGAAGGTCCTTAGCAGCTCAGCTCTGTTGACAGCCACGGTTAACCCGCAAGGCGACTTTGGGGTCTACGCTTATCCCTACTCAATTACTGTCGTCGCTGGGTTCACCAATTCGACAAGTATTATCCTATATGGAAAGAATGGCTTCAATGGCTCGGTGACGCTCTCTGCGACGGTGCCGTTCGGATTCTTAGGTGTGATGGGAGGTCAAAACCTGGTAAAGCTTACCTCAGGAGCCACGAGTAATACGAGCTTACTGGTATCAACTACAACGTCTACAGTACCTGGAAAATATAATGTCTCAATAACAGGATCAAGCGGAACCCTCAGCCACTCGTGTATCCTAGCGGTCAGTGTTGTAGACCCGTCTCCGGAATCCTTGAGCCTACTAGGTGTCACCAACAAGTTCCCCACCAACTTGACCCTGTCTCTACACAATAACGGCAATACCCCGATAACGCTTCAATCTTACAGTGTGACGGACATTTCGGGAGACATGTGGACCCTTGCGAATTGGACGGGACCTACTATTTCACCAGGAAGTAATAGTTCTGCGGTAATCTTGATAGGTTCGAGTTGCAACGCGTGCGCTTACAAGGGAATAATTGATCTCTTCCAACAATTCGTTCCAACCCACACCTACCTTATTACAATCACCACTAAACTGAACAGCCAGTTCACATTCACGATAGTCTTCTAGACCTACCCAGATCGCACCTGAAGCATAGGACGTCGAAAGAGGTCCGGGTCTCAATCGGTCCTGCTAGTTTTTGCCACTCGCGATAGCGAGGCCGGTGCGTGCTGGCGGAGATACAAAAGCTGTGATCGAGCGCCTGTAAGAACTAGTTTTCGGATGAACTCTCCCTTTGAGATAACCCCTTCTCGGTTGCGATGATCCTCATAGAGCGCGTCAACTATCGCCCAATCACTCTCGTCAAGTTTGATCTGCTTGGAAAAAGGGGCCCAATCCTTGCTCGCCTTCGTGTCCGACATTGCTGACAATGTACCCGGTCAGAATATCCTCTTTAGGCTATAGTTACCGACCACTACTCGTACAGATGCCAACTGTAGATTAGAGAGTGGTAGCGGTCCAAAGACATCCTGGCCCCTTCCTAAGGCAACTGAGGGCAATTACGTCTGAGCCAGAATCACAGTTTGACTAACGTCACTTGGTCTCAGGAAGCGTTCGCCGGAAGATGGATCACTGCTTTTTCTTCAGTTTCGGCAAAACCACGACGGGAAGGCTGGGTGTTCGGGCTCTCGATCTTGAACTCCTCTTGCGGTGTCTCTCCGATTGGCTTTCTCCCCCATCGTGCTTCTCGGCGATCTTCAGCCAGTCGGGTATGACTATAGCCCGGATCAATTCCTGCACTGTGATATCCCTCTCGTCAGCGATCTTCCGCAGCTTCGTGTACGCAGCGTCTCCCAGAGACTGCATAAACTTAGACAGATAGGTAGCCTCCAACTAGCGTTGCCGTTATTATCTGCCGGAACCTCAATACCGACAAAGCAATTCGGCGCAATATAAGGCCGAGCGCTCGTATCATAGATCGACTAACCTTCTGCGACATTATGATTCCTCGGGATATACAATTCAATCTGGAGGGTTTATGGTCGATTAGTCTACCACCGGACTAAGGTTTCGCTAACTTCAGATGGAACCGCAAACTCGCTACTGTCCGTATCAACGTCTGGTCTAATCCCCACGAGAACCTACACGATACTTGTCCTGGCGACTAGCAGGACAATCTCGTACTCTCTCTCGATTAGTTTGAATGTGCAGTAATCACGATATTCCGCTAATTACGTTTTAACTGGGTCTAAGTAAGAACGGAGTTGCAGGGGGTCACGAATTTACTTGGCGGGGGCGGGAGGTGTCACGTCTCGGACGTTTGCCGAGTAGAGACCCACAGTGCTGGCCTGCAGAAAGATCGTGAAGGTCACCTGGTTAGGAACTGCCCAGCCTTGAGCCTGCCAGACCTGGTTTGTATCAATGGAAACAGTTGTCCAGGCGGAAGCTGCGATGGGAACTATTGTAGTGGCGTTGTATCCTGAAGCCGAGAACGTCGGTTTCGCGGTGGTATTGGAGAAGATGTAGGACAGCTCGTGGGCGCCATCTGTCACCATTATCCCGAGGACAGCCCCCGTGCCGGTGCTTGTCGCTACAGGGTCGAACAGGGAGAGGTTCACTGTGGTAGCATTGAGGAGAATCTTCTGGGAGATCATTATCCTTTCAAGATTGATCGCCGGCGTAGAATAGTTGAGCTGTAGGCTCATCCCTGTTGTCTGGTTCTGGTCCAGTCCTTGAATTACTGAGGTGAGCTGGTTGACGTTGATCTTGGTCAGCTTCCAACCGAATGGTACCTTGGTTCCCGCCCCAACATCCAAAGTCCACCATCTGAAGTGGTGATTTGCAAGAGCTGGAAGGGGAATGTTTGGGGTGAGGGAAGGAGACTGGCCTACAAGGTTTCCAGTGGTTGCATCGAATACGTATACCCGGAAGCTGGTCGATCGCGGGACCGCTCCGACGCCGTCTGTAGCAGTTATGAGGTAGGAGGCGCTGGACATAGGCCCAAGCGTCTTGGTCGAGTTCGACGACCACAGAAATGGGAGGTATAACCAGTAGACGAAGAATGATGGGGTAATGGGTTTGGGGGTCTGGTTGTCAAGTGTTAGGTTCAGAAGTGTCGCAGCGCCTATTCCGTCGGGATCTGTTACTGAGTTTATCTGGACAACGACCCTGGAGGGCGGTGAGCTGGAAACGTAGACTCCATAGGCACCGACGAATATCGTCGTAAGGAGCAAGCTTGCAAGAAGAGGAACTCTTAGCCTTACGCGCAGCGAGTGCAAACCGACAGCTATTGTCGGGCGCAAGGCAATGCCCTTGAACGGCGAAAAGTGCCAGAACGATACAGCGGGCCTGTTTCTGAAAAATTCCAGGGCCAGTGGAAGCGACCAGTAG
>VBBT01000099.1 GCA_005881695.1 Candidatus Bathyarchaeota archaeon
TTCCCAGTTTAAACATCTGACCAAATCAAGCGAAGCTGCTTCGATACTGGCCATCATGAATGTTCCAATCGATGGGTTGAGTTCCAAATTCCAGCAATTCAGGTCGTTGTTCAGCTCCTGGGGATACATGACATCAGAGGATACGGAAATTTCTTCGGCCTTCCTGGGAATCGGGGAACTAAATCCAGACGAAGTGGAAGAAAAACTGAAGTATGTTATTGAACAGCTGCAGAACTACTTGCAGTATCCCATAGTCGCAGCCGCGATTCTCGCCTCCATACCTGTATTCGAGGCGCATGAGGTCCTCGACCTAATGGAGAAGGCAGTTACGTTGCTCAACGGCTATGCTACAGGCCTAGTACGGTCCGAATTGGTAGCCATAGCAGTAAGAATGATCCATGGAGTTCGAAACGAGATAGTAAAGGAGATTGACCCCACAGCCAAGATCACGGAAACCCCAGTGCAGTTCACGTATGGACCACATCCACTCTTTTTCTGGTACTACCCGGTAATCATAGCCCACGGATCCTATCATTCAACCTTCAGTGGGATGGGAGGATTCCATCCAGCTCACAGCCACGGCGTAGGAGGATTCGCAGGTTGAACCACAAAGTCTTCGCCGTAGCTCTGTCAATATTGCTGATAGCACTTGCAGTTGCAGCGAATGCGAACTCGGTTTCCGCATACGCCCCTCAGAGCGGCGACTTCTTCAACTATTCTGAAACGACGACCGTGAACAACGGTCAGAACTCGTACTCCGGCTACACCGATCAAACCCAGACAACGGGAATGGAGAAGATGACCACCATAAGCCAAAGCAATGTATCAGCCACCTATAGCTATTCATTTCAATACAGCAATAACCAGGGGTTCTCCAACTCTAGCTCGTCTTCTGGCAGTTATACGTGGTCAACAAGCAGCTTCACGTACATAAAAGGAACCGATCATCAGGTGGGCTACACAAACCCCATTTACGTTTGGTTTGACATGAACCCCTCGCTTCCAGCCGGGGGCACCTTCTATGTTCTCAACACTCAATTCACAATATTGTCGAAGAATTATAGTCTGCAGTTACCCACGGAAGGTAACAAGTACGTTCAGAGCATCCAAACCAAAGGGACAGGTCAATACCAGCGGCACGACTCCTACGGCCTCTTCACAGCATCCTACACCTGGTACGAATACTTCGACCCATCAACCGGATACATCATAGGCTACAACTACGTCGAGCAGGATAACGGCTCGTACCAAGGGCAGGCCGGGAGCTTCACTTACACCGATAATCTCTACGTCACCTCAACTAGCTACAATCTGGCACCGGCAAATCCTCCCCCTGTGAATCCCATTGATACTCTCTTGGCGTTAGCCCCGTACCTCATCTTGGCGTTGATAGCTGTCCTATTCGCCGTGGTGATAGTAGTCTATGCTTCAAAACGAAGGAGACGCATGGACACTATCCCCGAGCACCCACTAGGTCCAGCCACCCTCTCCAGAGCACCGCCTCCAACGCCTCTGGAATCTGGAATAGACCTAGGCTCAAAGCCACCTCCTCAGGTCGTGATAAGGGACGTGGCCAAGGTAAACTGCAAGTACTGTGGAACTCTCATCCCAACCACAGCAGATACCTGCCCATACTGCGGAGGGCCCAGACGGTAGTACTCGAGCGCGGGAAAAAACTCTGACACTAGCAATCACCAAGCCAGCGCCGATCACCCTTAGAGGGATGCCGATCAATCTCAATGTCTACGACGGATCTGCGACGATCACAAACAAGTACTTCAGACGTTTTCCGATGCCGGACTTCGAGAAGATATACCTCCCTGATAGTGTAAGCTCGTTCTCTAACGCGGACCCGATAGGAACCAAAGAACTCTTGATAGATGACAACAGGAGCGCTGTTGCTAGACAGCCCTACATGACAATTGACGGAACCGATTTCTATTTCTCAGTCAAAGGAATAGGGTCGACAACGAACCCGTTTAGCCGTCAGCTCCTCAAGAAGGAGGAGATCTGCAGCCTCCTCAAGAACGGTCCCACGAAGAAAAGGGTCACAAATGCCGAGGAGAAAGAGATGAAATTCCCGAGGTATCTTACGGGTGAGTTATGGTCGAGAGGATGCCCCTATGGGTCCCAAGGGCTGGAATTCGCGTCCATCGCCATGAAGGCAACAGAGATGTCAGATTCTAGCACCACGTCCATTCACGGGTTCAGGATTGCGCCACTGGTGAAGATTGTCAAGCTGCCAGAAGCCCTCCAAGAAGAGGTCACCCAGGTGTATTGGTACAGGAGGTTCAAGCAAACAATGGTTCAGGAGACAAGGCTAATCCCATCCAACATCAGAATCTACTTCCAATCAGACTGGACCATCGGGAATAATACTGGGGAACTCTTTGACTTCTTCCGCATCGACGAAAACGACAAAGCGATGTCCTTCCTCAAGAACTTCGTCAAGAGTGGAATTGCCATCCTCACCTTGTTCGTTAGGTCCATGAGCGACAATGGCAACGGAACATACAGCGGATTGGACTTTTACGATGTGTGGCTCGACAAGGATGCGGTACTGGCTCCAGACGGTACAATCTTCTGGGCGGACCTAGAAGGGCTACAAGCGATAACTATTGGGGGCAGGGACAGGGCTGACCTAGAATTCAACATCGAAGAGAAGATGGAACATCAGATATACAGGTCCCTGTACGAATTCATCTACGCGTATGAACAGATAGAAAGGGAGCGGGTCAGGAGGTTCGGCAACAATACTGAGCGAAAGACCCAGTTCGAGTACCTCCTGAAGGATGCTCTGAAAGATGATGAAGTTGTAGGCCTCCACCGCAGCCGAGACAGCCTTGAACTGGTCATAGGCAACATCCTTGGAGAAGAGAAGCTAACCAAGACATTCACGATCCTTGATTGGTAGACTCATGACGCATCTACGCAACACGAAGATAGCAAATGAAAATTGCATGATGCTGGGAAGAGACTAGTGAAAAACAGCAGCGGCCCTCTGATGTCAGAGGTAAAATCCATAGCGCAATTAGGTGATCTACCGAAGGGCCTATCCTTCTTTGACCCAATCCTCCATCACGAGGCCAAAGAGGCCCTCGAAGCTGACGGGGAAGTCTATGTCCACGAGAGTCCCGAGGGACTCAAGAATGGCCTGTTCATATACGATGGCTATGAAGCATCGGGAACCATCTTTACAAAATCCAAGGAAGTGTTCGACCACTTCTATCCGTTAAAGCCTTCCAGTTACATCTTCTCAGAGTATGAGGCAGCTGAGCATCCGAAGGAAATCTGGAACATCTGGCAGCTCGACGTAGACAAGGCTCCTCTGAATCACAGATTCAAACACGATGTCAGCATGAATCATAATGTCGAAGAAATAGAACGCTTCATGACCCTCACGCAGCCTGAGACAAATAGGAAATGGATCAGCGTCGCCCTAAGAAACGGGGAAAAATGCTTCGTTGTCAGAATAGCAAATAAGATCGTCGGGATGGCATGGATGACTATTGTAGACGGAATGGCAAGGTCCCACGGCCTCTACGTTGAACCACAGTTCAGGAGAATGGGCATAATGAGGGACAATCTGCAAGCTAGGCTCATCTATCTCAAATCAAGGCATGTCCACACCCTGATCAACGAGATATCGGAGTCCAACACAGCATCATCCAGCCACGCCTCAAAAGCAGGAGAGAAGATTGTAGGCAAGGTATTCCTCTATACCACCGGGCCCTGATGCTCACCGAAATGACGAAGACAAGAAGCGGGTGGTAGGAGGCTCAATGGGACTTGAACCAGACGGGTTCACCTCTCAGGCCCATTGAATCCATCATCGGGTGCTAGGACATTATTTCTCGAATGAACATCCCCTGCAGGGACTAGAGTATGGGGACCAACGCCTACAGTAATGGGCTTGCTCGGGACTCGCTGAAGAAGCAGAAATAGTTGCGTTGTTTCCATAGGGATGATTTTGTGGGGTTCGAGTACGTGTAGCGGATAAAAAGTTCGAAACCCTAACAAAAACACCGAAAAAATACATCTTTTTATACCCGCCAAGCGGAATAGACTATTAGACATGGGAGGAGTCAGCCGTTGTTCACAAAGCTCGAAGCGGAGAACGCCCTCAGCCAAGCAAGGGCCGAAGCCGAACGACGGATAGCCCGTCCCTCACTACCACTCCTCACGAATTTCTCCAGATCCTACGCCACATACCAGGAAGCGAGAAGGCATCTTCCCTCGGGGGCGTCCTCGAATATCCGCGTTCACGGTCACGACCCATTCCCAATTCTCTTCAAGAACGGTCTGGGATCCCGAGTTCGCGACCTTGACGAGAACGAGTATGTGGACCTCCTAATCGCCTACGGCGCCCTAATCCTCGGACACGCTCACCCGGCAATCGTCAGCGCTGTCACCGACCAGCTCCAAAACGGTTCCATGCTCGGGACCACTACAGAGTTGGAGGTGGAGGTTGCAAAGAAGGTTCAGTCAATGGTTCCCTCCGCGGAGATGGTCAGCTTCTCGAACACTGGCACGGAGGCTACCATGGAGGCGGTCCGGGTTGCTCGAGCATTCACGGGGAGGGAGAAGCTCCTCAAGTTCGAAGGCCACTATCACGGACACCACGACTACGTGCTCTTCAGTGTCGAATCACCCTCGGTTGTCGCTGGACTAGAACAAACACCCTCGAAGCTTCCTTTCTATCCAGGAATCCCAGAAGAGATAGCAAAGACCGTTGTCATTGCAAAATGGAACGATACAACTGCCCTAGAGAAAGTCGTCAGGAGGAACGCAGGGGACCTTGCAGCAATTATCATGGAACCAGTTCTCGGAAGCTCCGGCGTGATTCTGCCGGACGAAGACTATCTCCAATCCGTTAGAGAGATCGCTGACAAATACGATGTACTCCTCATCTTCGATGAGGTTCTGACAGGGTTCCGTCTCGCTCCCGGTGGCGCTCAAGAATTCTATGGCGTAAAGCCCGACTTGTCTTGCTTCGCGAAGGCGCTAGGAGGAGGAGCACCGATCGCCGCGGTCACGGGGCGAGGAGATGTCATGGGTATGATTGGGCCTGGACGAATCGGCTACGGTGGAACATACAACGGGAACTCGATGTGCCTCGCCGCGGCAAAAGCAACGTTGCGGGAGCTTACTAGGAACGATGACGAGGCGTTCAGGCACATGCACATCATCGGTGCAAGAATAATGGAGGGACTAAGAGAACTAATGGAACGATATGATCATGAGGGGATCGTTCAAGGTCTCGGACCCATGTTCCAGGTATTCTTCACCAAGGAAAGCAAGATTACGGGTTATCGACAGACCCTCAATGTAAACATAGAGAGATTCAAGACATTTCGCAACCTAATGCTGCAGAGAGGGGTTTACTTCCATCCTGACGGTATGGAGAGAATCATGATCTCCGCGGCACACGACGAGCTGGATGTGGAAAGGGTGCTTGCAGCAGCGGAAGAAAGTCTTCGCGAACTACCCAGAGCTCACTAGATCCATCGTTGAATCGATTATGAAACCCATACTACCAAATCAAGCAATCGTGGTAAACATTCTTCCAGGCAAGGGGCCGGCAGTTGTCAATGTCCCCGACCCTCCACATGAGCGTAATCTGTGTCCATACCGGCTAAAATAGCTGGGCTAGGGAGCGATCCTTAGTTCGGTTTGTCATCTGAGGCTGAAACGATTCTTGGGGCTGCACATAGGACTAGCGATAGACTAGGTCTGAACGGTTTCTCTCCAACGGCCGTGTCGTGGGAGGAAGTGACAAATCAAGGTAGGAAGGGTGCGAAGGTTGTTACTCCACACTTTCCTGTCTTCGAAGGTGCAAGGCTGCTCATCTCTCCTATCCTACAGGGACGACTTGTTGCTGAAGACTGGGGCCCTATTCTTGCACCCTCGCTGATCTTCCACAGGAGACTTGAGAAAGACTATAACATTGGAGCGTTGATCAGGTTTCTGCCCGGAATATTATTCTTCATAGGTTTTCTTGTCTTCTCGTATCTGTTCCTCCCGCATCCATCTATCCAGCTTGTTCTTGGTCTAGTCGTCGGCGATATTGTCATTATTGCTCTCGGCATGTATAGTGCTATACGATTGAGTAGGAGCCTCGTCTTGAAAGCAGACAGCGAAGCCGTACTCGTTATTGGGATACAAGCGTTGATCGAAGTCTTGCGGAAGCTTGAGACCCTTCGAGAGCAGGATGCTTCGCGGGGGAATGATTGGCCGGAGTACGGTGACCATCCAAGCATAACCAAGAGAATAGCGAACTTGCAGAATCTTTGATTCTAACCCCCGGGGAGTACCGACCCCGAAGATATTCGCTTGAGCATTTCCATCGCTTTGGTCGCGTCTTGTTGACTTGTGAATTGCAGCTCGATGCGTTTGACTTCCCAACGCTTGCCCTTCCTTTCGACCTCGATCACCTTGTCGGATTTCATCTGGACCCTCGAGGGCACAAGTTGCCCTGGGTTAGGCTCCCACTCGCTAGTGATGAGTAAACATCTCTCTCCGGGTCTGATCCTGACTTTGACGGTTTTGTTTCGAAGAACATAAGCCAATAGCGCCGCTAGCCCCGTTAGTAGAACTACCCAGAAGAAGACGGTGTTGGCGTCCAACGCGGGTGGGTAGGCGGTTGGGAACAACAGAAGGAACCCTAAGAACCCCGCAAACAGTTGCCATCTTGGCACCAACGGTCTCATTTGCCCACTAAGCTCGTCGGCGCCGGACGAAACGTCCCCTGATGTCATTGTCTCTACTGAGTTCGCTAATTCTGGGCACGCTTTCTCTGGCGGATAACGTAGAGATTCAGGATAGCCACATCAATTACCATGATGGGGAGTGCGTCAATTGTCCCAAGCGGGAGAGAAGCTAGACTTAACCAGTTTAGAAGGTTCGCGACGCCGATGTAGAGTGCGATCACGGCGAACGTGAAGACCAAGGCACCAATTCGGTCTGGTCTATGCATATCACTCACCACGGTTTGGTCGGAGTTGCTCGTTTTTTCTGGCGTCTCACCGTGATGCGATGGGCAATTGCCGTCCAATACAAAACAAGGAAAAGATAGAGAGATACGTCATGCCCAGATACAGGGGGCATGTCCAAGCGCAGGGGAAGATACACAACACCCACAACCCCCAACAGACTTGCCACTACCAAGTATAGCATGAAGATGCTGTAGACCCAAAGTAGTCGTTTGAGGAGCGTGTCACTCGCCATTTGGCTCCTGAGGATTAGATGGCGTCCGAGAAAAAAAGGTTGCTGGAACGGTTCGATTCATCTCGGGAATCGTCACGGATGTGCGGAACTCTTTTTCTGGGGCAGATGGTAGAGATTCATATAGGCAATTGTAATTACCAAGATGGCGACGGCAGGAAAAACAATCGACAGATTATTCAAAGAAGAGAGACCCATCCAGAATAGGATGACTACCCCTATCCAGACCGCTAGATTAATCGTAGCGAGGATTTTTGCAATACGCCAACTCCCAGTTCGAGGCTTCAAGTCTTTGTTGCCCCAGAGTCCTTCATTCGGTTTGTAGGTCTAAGAACGTTCTTGGCTTCTTTTGGTTCACTTGCTGTCTCCGCTTTCGCTCACGGATTGCCAGAGATTGAAGAGTGAACACGCCTAGGTACATCATTGCGTCCGATGTGATTCCCCACCAAGTAGTAGGGGCAAGTAGCCAGAATGCGAATTTTCCTAAGGGCAACCCGAGAGTCGCTGCGACCCACAAGTACGCCAGCACAAAAACGACTGCGATAGAGATGGTCGTGAAGAGTTGAGGACGCATCTTCACTTTGTCCCGGAGACTTGGCGACGTCTATACATCGCATGTAGATTCAGAATCGCGATATCAATGGCGACTAGTGGAAGCAAGAAATTGTTGATAGTCGCTCCCAACGGCAGAGATACGATATTGAGTAAGAAGGACAAGTTTGCTAGGCCCAGATAGAGAGCGAAAAGGGTGAACCCCTTAATCATGATACCGAGAGCTTTGGCTCTATCCAACGGGTACCCGATATTCCCCTATGGTCCTGCCAAGAAAAAAGGATTGCTGGCGGCATCATGTTCCACCCTCGTCTTGACAGTCTTCTAAGCGGGAGTACGAGGGTTTTTGTTCCGTTGGACAGCTCTGCTTACATTCGACCCTGACTGGCGCCGGCCTTAGCCTGTCTCTCGGAACTTCAGGGGCGTTCCAAGATGCTTCGCTAAATCTTTCTTCAGTTTTCTGGAGATCCGAACCGCTGATCTAGTTTTGTAGTTGTAGGCTACTTGTGTGGTTCTGCCGACTGCGTACTCTACTTGTCTGGGTCCGTGGATGGAGTAGTCGAGTTCCCATGAGCGATCTCCTATCCGACTCACCCATACAGTGACGGTTACGCGGCGTTCGTCTGTGATCGGCTTCTTGAACTCGCAATGGGCGGAAGCGAGAATGAAACTTGAACGGAACCCTTTCTTTACCTGTCCGAGGCTTCTTGCAAGCTCCACACGAGCGGTCTCCATGTATTGGAGATACGTTGCGTGGTTGACGTGGCCCATTACGTCGATGTCCCGGA
>VBBT01000100.1 GCA_005881695.1 Candidatus Bathyarchaeota archaeon
TCTTTCACATAGTATCCTCCTCCCCATGAAGTCCAATCCTGCGGTCCCGGCCATGCGCCTGCAAAATGATACCATGAGATGTCCTCTCCCAGTGGGAGGAAAGCCCAGAGTCCCAAGGCGATCAAGACTCCAACCCATGAGGAATCATAGATCAGGACCGCGAGTGGAAGAGCGGAGAACAGCCCGAGCATGATGATGTGATAGTTGGAAAAATGATTGAAGAACCGAAGGACAAGGTGTTCTGCAGGAGGAATGTAGCCGTGCTCGATGAACCCGTAGAGGTAGGCGAAGATTACTCCTAGGGCGACTATGAGGCCGGCTCTGACAATATCGACTAGCACACGTTTCCTCCTGAATTATCGATCGGGAACAGTCGCGATTCAGCGATGGCGATTCTTTGAACTTGGTTTAACCCTTTCCGCTTCCGTGAAAGGCTTCATTGCTCTACAACAGTTAAATCGAAACCGGGTTGATCTCGTTCTCTAATGAAGCTGAAGCTTGAGGGAATCTGGACCCCTATTCCCACGCCCCTCACAAAGGATGGGAGAGTTGACACGGATTCGACTAGAAGACTTGTTGACTTTCACATCGAGGCTGGAGTAGACGGTCTCCTACCTTTAGGTACCTCTGGAGAATTCGCCCTTCTTCAAAGAGAAGAACGCAAGACCCTGGTCGACACGGTAGTTGACCAAGCGGACAGTAGGGTCCCGGTTGTGGCGGGAGTATCGGATCCATCCATCGAAAATATCGTTCAATTCTCATCGGACGCGAAGGAAGCCGGAGCTGACGGGGTCATAGCCACACCGCCGTACTACTTCACTACGACCGATGAAGGACACTATCATCATTTCAAGACAATATCCGAAAGCATCGATCTTCCGTTGTTGATCTACAATATCCCAGAATGGACCCATTCCTTTGTCACTCCAGAGACTGTTCAGCATCTAGCCGACGAAAAACTCGTTGTAGGAATGAAATATACCGAAAACAACTTTCTGAATCTTATCCGATTCCTAAAGACGAGTCGAAACAAAATATCGATATTCGCCGGGTCAGATGCAATGGCATACTCAAATCTGGAGTTTGGTGGAAGCGGAGCTATAATTGGTTGTGCAAACGTAGCCCCCAAGGTTGCCAGCAAGATATTTGATGACTACAAGAAAGGCGACCTTGAAGGAGCAAGAGAGGCTCAGGAAAGACTCCTGCCAATAATCATGGCATTGAGCGTCGGAAAATATCCAGCTGCGCTGAAAGAGGCAATGAACCTGATCGGAATGCCGGTCGGACCCTTAAAGGAACCACTTCAATCATTGTCTATCGCCGAGAAGAAAATCGTAGGCGGTCTTCTCAGAAGCGGTGGATTTCTGAGCTAGAGGAGTCTCTAACCCAAGAGAAGAAGATGTACTTCTGCTTCCGGTCGCCGAAACCGAAAACGTAGGTGAAGTTTAGAATTACATAAACACCGAAGGACAGCCAAAGCCCGAAGGAGTCCACGTTGCTTAGGGGTACTTTGACTATGCCAAAGGCGTTCAGAAGATACGTAGCCCCGATACCCAAGAAGAATATGCGCGACACGTTGAAGAATATGAGAAAAGCCGCACCGAACATCGTTTTGTACCTTACAGCGAGGATTCCAAAGACAACCGCGGCGAGCACAAGCAGCGAATATTCTTCCAGCCCGAAATAGGTACCAGCCCTCAAAATGGCATAAGTCAACCCCAGAAAATAAGCTATGATAAAAGAAGCTACAAGGAGCGCCGTTCTAACTCTCAACCGCGTCCCTTTTGAAGAAGGGAACCTCCGAGAAAAAAGGATTGCTGACCTGATGGGCTATTTTACTGCGCTTCTCTCTTCGGACGTGTCTTCGTCTTTGAGACGCTCTACAATCTTCTCCTCACTGAGAATCGGAAGGCTTAGACCAATCTTTTTTCGCTGTTCCGGTGTGGGCGTGCGAGAGAAGGAGAATCAGGAAGAGTCATTTCAAGGTCGCGCCCATGAAGAGCCCACGAGTTCCCAGTTCTTCTTCGATCCTGAGCAGCTCGTTGTATTTGGCAGTCCTCTCACCTCTCGCTGGCGCGCCCGTTTTGATGAAGAGGCTCTCCTGGGACGTAGCTAGATGGGAGATGAAAGTGTCCTCGGTTTCACCTGATCGATGTGATACGACAATATCCATGCCCGCTTCCCTAGACATTTTGATGGCATCGAGAGTCTCCGTGACCGTTCCTATCTGGTTGAGTTTGATCAGAACTGTATTGGTCGCCTTCTTCTCAATCCCTCTCTTGATCCGCTCGGGGTTTGTAACGTAAAGATCATCTCCGATAATCTTGATTCGTTTTCCAAGTTTCCGAGTGATGCGGGCAAAGTCGTCGAAGGCGTCTTCATCAAATGGATCCTCCAGGGTCCTTATCGGGTACGTCCGGACCAGTTCCTCATAGTAATCTTCCAGCCCACCGCTGCTGAGTTTCTTTCCGTCGATTTGGTATGTTGAGTCCTTGTTGTTGTAGAAGCTCGATGATGCCGCGTCGATGCCGATGTGAACTGTTGACTCGTCATAGCCCGCATCGGATATTGCTCGAAGAATCGCCTCCAATGCGTCGCCTGTCATTTCCAATGGTGGAGCGTAGCCTCCTTCATCTCCCACGTTGATCGCGCTGGGACCGTACTTGGCCTTGAGCACAGAGCCCAAAGAATGGTATATTTCATCGCCGATTCTGATAGCCTCAGAGCAACTCGAAGCTCCGACAGGTTCTATCTGGAATTCTTGGACGGCAAGCTTGTTGCCTGCGTGTTTTCCCCCGTTTATCACATTCATCATCGGCACAGGGAGCTTGTAGCTGGGCAGGTCTCTCAGGTAGTTGTAAGCTGGCTTACCCTGCGATGATGCCGCGACTTTCGCGACTGCTATCGACACGCCAAGAATCGCATTCGCACCCAACCTCTTCTTGTTGGGTGTCCCATCAAGTGCGATCATCAGTCCATCGATCTCTCGCTGGGCTCTGACGTCTTTGCCGATCACGCGGGATTTGATTCTATCATTCACGTTAGAGACGGCTTTCAGTACTCCCTTGCCATGGAATCGCTTCATGTCCCCATCACGCAGCTCCAGAGCTTCGTGGATTCCTGTCGATGCCCCTGAGGGCACGGTTCCCCGTCCCTTGCTTCCATCTTGAGTCCAAACATCCACTTCTACTGTGGGGTTTCCTCTAGAATCCAGAACCTGCCTGGCTTTCACATCTATGATCTTAGAACCGCCCGAAATCCTGTTCGACATCGCTCTTCACTTTCCCCTTGATCGTCTTGCACTATCATTCTTTTGATTTCCGGCTCCTACGAGACCGATGAAAATGTCGTTCACATTGGTCCCCGTCGGACCGGTAATCACGAGGTCGTTTAATCTCTCAAAAAACCGATAAGAATCGTTTTCTTGGAGACAAGATTCGGGGTCCATGCGCACTCTCAAACCTCTTTCAACAGTGTTACCATCCGCCACAGCGCCAGCCGCGTCCGTTGGACCGTCAACGCCATCCGTCCCGATTGAAGAGACGAGGACCCCAGGATTTCCTCGAATAGCCAAAGCTGCCGAGAGAACAAGTTCTTGGTTTCGTCCACCGTGTCCTTTCCCGTGGACGGTGACGGTGGTTTCGCCGCCAGCCACCAGGGCGGCGCGAGGGGCAACCGGAAGCCCGTTTTCGTGGATGTCGGCGCAAATGCTTGCCAATACCTTTCCTACTTCTCTTGCTTCTCCCTGAAGTCTCGTCGAAAGTATCAATGAGTGATACCCTCTTTTCTCAAGAACCTCCGCTGCGGCTTGGCACGATTCCTCGTTGGTTCCAACGAGGACGTTATGGACCCGTTTGAAAATCCGTGAACTCCCCTTCGGAGTCTCCGGCAGTTTGCCCTCCTTTCCCTTCTGAATCCGCTTTCTAACGGAACTTGGGACTGTTCGCCATAGTCCATGCTCTTGCAAGATTGTGTAAGCGTCCGCGTAGGTTGTGTCATCTGGTACGGTCGGGCCGGAAGCTATGGATTCCAGTTTGTCCCCTACAACGTCGGATATGATGAGTGATAGGATTGTAGCGGGGTGCAATTTTTCTGCGAGACGTCCTCCCTTGAAGTCGGAGAGGTGCTTTCTTACGGCGTTAATCTCATCGATTTTCGCCCCTGATTTTAGAAGAAGGTTTGTCGTCTTCTGCTTGTCTGAGAGTGTTAATCCGATGGAAGGGAGTGGCATGAGTGCCGAACCTCCACCTGAGATCAGGCAGATCACCAAATCTTCTTCGGAGGGTTGCCCGACGAGCCGAAGCATGTTTTTGACTCCTCGAACACCATCATCGCTTGGGATTGGATGAGATGCCGGGTTGAACTTGATCTTCTTGCTCTTGGGCCATGGCTTAGTGTAGGCGGGAATGTTCACGGAGCCGCCCTTTATCCAACCATCTAGAATCTGTTCAATTTCCAGCGTCATACCTGCAGTCGCTTTTCCTCCACCGATGACTAGTAGTCTCTTGAACTCTGAAAGTTTGAGAGAAAATGCTCCGATCTCAAGCAGATTCCTTCTTACTCTGACTTTGGTCCTTAGTATTGTTCGGGGGTCGGCTGCTAGAAGCGCCTGACTGAGCGCCTCTACTAGGACCCGGCGGGACGAAGATCCATTTCCTCTCAGCCGGAGGCGCCAGGAGTGTTCTGGGAGGCCGCTGTTCTTCTGGCTGCGAGTGGAGGGTGTCAAGCCCAATTCTTCTCGTGAAACGTTCTATTTGTGGATACTTTACTCGTGCATTTGTGATTACTCCATATGACTTGGCCAGAAACTGCTAGTGGTTGAAGAACTGCGAGAGACGGTCTCCGCGAACTTGCCAATCATGCAATGGCTTATGCAAGCATTCAATGTTTCGACAAAGAGGGTGAGGAAGTCACAGACACAGAACGGATTCGAAAGGGCGAATATCTCGTGATTTGGGATTACATGCTTACACATAATTGGGAGAATTTGACCCTCGCAGAGTTCGAAGAAACGATAATCTTTGAATTGGTGCACATCATCAGAGGCGACCCAAAAGGGAATCGACATGGACATTCAAAATATTGTTGAAGAAGAGACCCAACGACTCCTTAAGAAATACGGGTCCTTGGTTGCCGACAAAAAGTGGATGAATCCTCTCGCATGTTACGACCGGCCCTAGTCTTGAACTCAAACAGTCGCTGGCATAGTCGAAGCGCTTGAACCTGAGGTCTCCTTTTTCGATGAGTTCCTTTACCTTGAGTAATGCAAACTGGATTGCGTGAGTTCGGTCGGCGAAGCGTCCCTTCTTGACTTGCTCGTCGATTCATCTCACGGTCTCGTCTAACTTGCGGTTTCAGATTCAGGTCTTGCGCGGGGCATCTCGCGATGCATATCAGGTGATGATCAAATTGCAAGAAAAGGGGGGTAGTTAGTACTTTATCGACGACTAGAATTGTCCCGTGATGTACAGCGAGGTCAACGGTGCGCCCAATAGAGCCTCTATGACTGTCGTATCGAAGGTCGTGGTCGAGGCGGAAGGATCATGGTTGTCAGCCGCCGATGTCCACAGATGGGTGCCCGTACTTGCAGAGTCGATCTCAATGTTGTCAAGGAACACGAAGCCGACTCCTTGATCCGTTCCCTCGTCAAAAACGATAGCGACCGAAACGATAGTTCCTGGGGGCAGGCTGGTGACGCAAGTTATTGCGCCCGAAGGGTACCAACAAACAACTTCACGTTGCTGAAACACGCGTCCGTTCGGCGCTATCGCCGTCATCCCGGTTGCCGCCATGCCCGATCCAGACTGGCACCCGGCGAAGAAGAACTGCTTCATGCCGGACGCAAACTGGAGGAGGACATCGAAGCGGGGTGCTCCTGCACCACAATGTCCGTCGGTTCCAACCCAGAACTTTAACCCAGTAAGGTCGCTGCTTGGCAGCCCACCGAATCCTTTGAAGATAGCGACTCCCGCAGCGTTGGTAGCTGTCGTCGTCATCTTCTGGAAGTATAGAGCCTGGTTCACAGTAACGTGGCTGTCCGGCAATCCCTGTCCATCTGCCCAGGCGGCGTAGGAGTGCGGCCCAAACCCAGCCGGGTGGAGAACGAAACTACTGGCAAAGACTGGGCTTGTGAACGCTAGCGCGACAAAGATAGCCACAAATGATGCTCGAATAGTGGATAGCATCTTGAAAAAAGTCATTTTCAAACCATCGTCACCGCGAACGGTGTTTAAGATGTCCGTCTACAAATGAACACATGCGAGCACGTGTCGGGATGGGAAAATATTGAAACTGGAAGATATCGATAACCGATATGTTTTTTCGAAGCCCAGCGAGAAGGAGGCTAGCACCGGCTAAGGCTTAGCACAGAACTACCCATAAGATCTCTACCTTGCTGGGCTACAAAGTGAGAAAGGATAGCCAAAAAATCGACCGGGTCATATCGAGTTTTCGGCGTTGTCCTAGTTTTTGCCTGGTAATGGATGCGCAGAACGTGTTCAGACCTTTTACCCCCATTACGGTCGTCAGAAAGTTGGCTTCACCGGCCGTGCCGTAGTGAGCGCCTGGATCCACTGTTCCGTTGAAGTGTTCTCCGAAGGGTCCTACGCCGTTGAACTGGCCCCGGGGGATCTGGCTTCGAAGCGGACCTCGCCTATCATCACGAATAGGCCTCCAACCAATACCACCAGCGGGCTGTTTTTCGCTATCCCCCACCACATTAGCGCGGCGGCAAGGATGAACGCGATCCCTGGAGGCGTCGGGCCTCGAATATCCAGCATTTTCCATCAATGCACTAGATAAGTTCCTAGGGCTCCTAAGCTGGATGAAACCCCGGAACCTCGCTCCATTGCCAGCAATAATATGCTGAAACCCATGGTGGATAATTGCTATGAGCCTCGGCCGTGTTGGAGAAACAACCCGTGGCGTAGGCCTTCGTGGGTTCAAATCCCACCGGCCCCACCACGACCCTTAACTAATAGGAAACAATTGGTACCGTTATGTTTTGCCAGAGTTGCGGTAGGGCGATAGCCGAGACCGCTTCTGTCTGTCCAAATTGCGGTGCACCAGTTAAAGGGATGGCCATGTCGAATGTTGCTCCATCCAACGCCGCACAACGTGTCAGCGGAGCCTGGTACCTTCTGCCGCTCTTCTTCGGAATCATAGGTGGGATCATCGCATGGGCAGTGAACAAGGATAAGGATCCAAAAAGAGCCAGAAATCTGCTAATTTTCGGACTACTTTGGACGTTCATACCCATCATTATCGGGATAGCAGTGTTCCTCTACACTGTACCAACGCAGGCCCCCAGACCATAGAAGGAGTCGTTCCCGCAATCGTATTACGATTTCTTGGATAGAAGGGCAAGCTTCGCCCTTAGCCGCTTTACGTCCTTGGTGTAACGATTGACTGATCCTATCATTTCAGGAGTATCAGCATAGGACTTCCGACGGTAAGGTTGAACATTTTTTTCGCTTCATCGAGAAGCTTTCGAGTTTCATTGATCCTTTCCCTTAACGGTCTTTCCTCATGCTTCCGCTTTGCTTCCTGAATCAAGTTACGGACAAAGACTGAGACTTCCGTCGCGTTCTGGGTTAACTAGGCGTAATCGCTGTCGGAAAGACGAAGCGAGATAGTCCCAACTTAGACCTTGAAGCCGCCCTTCAGGGGTAGTGAACTGGATGCGATTAATTAGCCGAGTTGATCCGATCGCTGCGGTCATGGAGCGATACAGGATTCCGCTTGTTAATGGATCCGGAAGGACAATCGGATATGGTGATAGATGGTGGGCTCATAGGGTGAGAGATGGCCCTGACGGCCTTATTCTTGGAGATAAACACGTAGGAATAACAATCGCATGTCTAGACGACGACGGAAGGATCCTTGTTCAGCTCAGGAGACACAGGATATTCGACAAGGTTTGGAGTCTCTCAGGGGACACTCATCCCAGAAAGTATGGCACTCGGAAGGTGGAAACCCTCTCTGAAGCCGCGAGAAGGTGTGCCAAAGAGGATCTTGGGGTTGTGATCACGCGCTGGCGTAACGGAGTCAGCTTGTCTTATTCTGCCAGAGACCCTCGTGACCCAAGGTATTGTGAGAATGAGCTATTGCATGTCCTGGCCACGAAGCACGACGGACTTGTCCATATGAACAGAAAGAACGCCTACGAATTGCGGTGGGCCAAGTTCGCGGAGATCTCGAGAGACTCAAACGAGGATTTGAGAAAGGAGCCAAATGATCGCAAGTATGCACCTTGGGTTCATGCTATGTTCTCCCTCCCGGTGGAAAGGGTCGAAGAAGCCTTACTCGGCTACTAGGAGTGTGATCAGGCCGATCTTCCGATTATTCTCGGTGTTTGCTGGTTTGGAAGTTCCAGCGGGTCGCCCCGTAGGGCTCGGATGTTCCTAAGGCGAAGATCGTCTCAGGCTTCACTTCGTACACGTGCCACGGGGGCGGTCCCGCGCTAGGCGCGCTGTACGCGGCTGTGAACCCTTCCTTGACGACGGTCGGTTTCCATCCTTCCTCTGTGAACGCTTCCGCAATTCGCTTGAGTCGAGCCGGGTCTACTACTCTTCTAGCTGGACCCTCCACCACGAGGTCGAAGTCGTGCGTTGCAATCGTTATGACGCTGTTTGGGCTGTGTGCAATGTTGCGGGCTTTGCGGGTCTTTGGTCCGGCGGTGAAGCAGAAGGCGTCGTCTACGAACATGACTCCGACAGGCATCACGTGGGGTTTCCCGTCGGGATTGGTGGTTGCCAGCCAGGCGGTGTGCCGGTCCGGTCCTCCTGTCTTTGGGGCTTGAGTGATTCTCTGCTGTAAACGCTTGTGGACTTTCTCCCATGGGATTATTGGTGCGCCGTAGCCGTCGAGGTTCTTCTTAGAAATCGGATCCTTCAACCCAGATCCCTCCGAATCATGGTGATCGCAGGTTGGACAATTGTTGGTAGCCCAAATCGTGTTGGAGAAACGATATTACCAGTGGGGTCTCGGATTGGAGGATTCAATGTCTCAACGATGGGAGACGCTTCAGGTGGTGGGTATTTGAAGAAATCATCTTTGGAGTCAAAAGTCCAGTCGTTTGGAATGTATATCGATGGAGAATGGGTTCATTCGAAGACCGGAGAGAAGATTGATGTTGTTAACCCGACGACCGAGCGTGTTATTGGCCGGGTCCCTCGGGCGAATAGAGAAGAGGTCAAGGAGGCGCTGGAGGCTGCGAGGGATGCGCAGCCGAAATGGGAGGACACGCCTCCGATCAAGAGGGCTTCTTTCCTGTTCAAGATTGCACAGCTCATTCGGC
>VBBT01000024.1 GCA_005881695.1 Candidatus Bathyarchaeota archaeon
AATCTTGCTCATTATTGCTGTACTGGTGGTAGCGACTACTGCCGCGGCGAAGACTGCTTCGAGCTGAGTAAGGCCGACTGCTAGCCCGACCAGTGTAACCGTAGTGAAAGTGACTGTTAGTTCGACGAGTGCAAGTATGAAACTGTCCGGCCCAATCTTCCTGATTTCTAGTGGATCTAGTTCGAGTCCGACTGTGAACAAGAGCAGTATGATTCCGAGAGAGGCAAGTAGGTTAATCGTGTTGAGGTTCTGGATCAGCCCGAGCCCGAAGGGTCCAATTATTATCCCCGCGATTAGCTGGCCGATTACAGCCGGTTGTTTGATTTTTGAGAAGAGATAGCTGAAACCTAGAGCAGCGAACACGGCCAGCCCGAGGTCAAATAGGAAACTGAAATCAGCGGAAGCAGTCAAGTGGTTTTCCCGGAAACAGGTGTTGCTCCTTATCGTCTCAGTTCCAGTTTAACAGTTTGACCCTCGCGGCAGAGGCTTCGAGTTTCAGACTCAGAGAGACGAAGCTACGAGTAACAGGTCCCTAAGTAAAAGTCGTCCATTAGAATTGAGCTTGATCCTTGGACCCTAGAATTCTCGTCGTCTCAACTATCGGTGCAGCGTTGACAACCGGCCTTATCTACTATAGTCTTAGAACTGTTTTCCTCTTCAAGAGTAACGTAGCTGCAAGGGCATGGGTCTACATCTCCCTCAGTGCGATCTTCTTCGGCGTCGACGTCGTAGCGTTTCTCATCGAATCGCTGGTGCCCTTGGGCCTGCTTCCTGTGGGGGGTGTGTTGGAGACTGTGGGTGCGTTGTTTCTCCTGCTTGGTTAGAGGAAGAACTTTCTTTTCTGGGCTAGCAAAGATCATTTCGCTTAGCCCGTCCTTTCCTATTCGCCATTTCTTTGATAATGTAACGACGTTCTCGGAGAGGTGCTGGAAATTTCTACCAAAAGGTAGATTCCGCGAATATAAACGGTCGTAGAGTTTTTTTCACATGAAAGGTAGGTGACGATTATATGGCAGAGACATAGCTGAAACTAAACAGAAGCAAAGCTTGGAGTAGATTGAATCGTCAACTCTTGAGAAACTGCAAACGGCTGTTGAAAAGATACGGGTTTCTCGTAGTGAACCGCAGCCTTACAAAACTACTTCTGCCGATGGCTCGCTGCAACTAGTAACGCCAGAAAGAATCGAAGAGATTTCAAAGCTCGCTGCCGAGAATATCGTAGAAGGAATGATCGCGCAAGATCGCGAGGACTTTGAGACAGCCTGCTTTCACTTCTCCCTTTTGTTGAGACCGGCGTTCCCAGAGTACGATGGAGATCGGATTTTCAGAGCATCCGAGGCATATACCAACGCACTGTTCGCCCAGAGTAAGCTGAAGGATGACAAGTCTTTGTCAAAGGAAGAGACTTTGCACGACGACAGGTGGGAACCTGTGAGATCTGATATGCTTAGAATGTGCGCTATTCTTGACATTCCCAAATCCTTCGCGATAGAAACTGTTGAATGGTTCAGATACCACGCGATTAGAGACGATACGTACGTGAAGCACCTCCTAGAGGCTCATCGGGTATACCTAAAGCGGGTGGTAGGGAATGATCGGTGGTACCGGGAGCTCTCGGGAATCTACCTTACCGCGGTCGGACTGCATGACAAGCACGACAAAAAAGTTGTTCGTCTTGGGAAAGATCTCATGGGCTTATACTACGGCATCATGTTTCGTGAGAAATACGGTTCTAACGGGAACTGACTAGCGCGCGGCTAGACTCAGTTTCTTCCTGACCTCAGGAATACGGGCTCCAGGCCGAGATACGAGTTCGAGGTCAAAGAGGCTCTCGAACATGGACACGGTTTTCGGATCGTGTGATGGATAGTTTAGGAGAAAGACGCCTGTGATCCTGTTTGAGGCCATCAATTCAAGTCCTTGACGGACGAATGAGTGCGCCCTCTCCGTTCCAAGCGTGAAGATTTGGTGGGAAATATTGTCGAAGATTATCGTGAACGGGGTTGCCGTGTAGGCTTCGATTGTTTTGTTCATCGAGTCGAGAATCAGTGAGCTGTCGAATGCGGGTATGAGAACCACGTTCTCGCTCTCCATCTTCGGATAGGACACTCTTGATGTTAAGACGAACATCTTCAATCCCGGTTCATCCTCCATGGCAGAGTGAATCGGGCTGTCTTTTCTGGTGAAGAGGATTACTCGCTCGAAATTAGAAGTAGCTTCCGTAGCCAACGTTCTAAGTATCTTTTCATAGCCTGAGAGAGGGTCGTATTCCAGGAGAATCTTCTTACCGGCGATTTCGTCGTGGGACAGTCCAACCGTGCGGGAAAACAAGTCGGTCGACTCGGTCAAGTCAATAACCGGAACCTTCGATTTCAGAATACTAAGGGTTGCCTTCTCATTCTCGAAGGCTCGTGTTGCAAAAGTCATCATCACCTGGACATAGTGGTCCGGGGTTGACCACCTGGGGTCCGCGATATGGTTAACGAATTTCTGATATGGACGTTTGATATTGTCGCCGTAGTCTATCACGATCCTTAACCCATTCTTGCCAAGGGTCCTGGTCTCACTTGCTAGTTCTTCGCATTGTCCGATTGCTGCTTCTTCGTCGAGAAGGTTTTGGCCTTGGTAGAGGCTGTCGATAGATGGGAGTCGAAGGTTTCCCTTGGTCAGATTGTGCTTTACGTCAACCCCATCTCTGGAAAGCTCTTCTCGTGCCTCTGCCTCGTTATTTGAGTGAAAATACAGGACCCGGTTTTGTTGGTTGACTCCCTCGTTAACGAACCTTGCAATTGGAGTAATTTTCGCGTCATCACTGCCGTAAATTAGAACAATTTGGTCGCCTCGCATGACGGCCGGGTTGCGGCCCAGTGTAGGGACCAGTCCGAGGAAAGCCCTCAGAAAGGTTGGCTTCTTGAAAGCATTGACCACAACTATGAGAAGAATCACAGTGGCAAGATGCGCCAGCGCCAGTATGTTGTATCCAAAGTTTTCAAGCGAATAGCTGACTAGCAACAGCACTGAGATGCATGCGAGGCACAAAGAGATTATTCTGAGGGCGTTTCTGACTTCACGATCTTTGAGTTCTGACCGGAGTCGAGACAGAGTTACAAATGGATACAGAGTGAATGCTACAATTAATGCTGCAGCAATCGAGAGAAGAAGAGTACTGAACCCGATCGCTGGATAGTTATTATTGTCGAGGACGTAGAATGCCTGTCTACCGGGATCGATTGAGCTTCGATCTATGAGAGCTAGGGCCACCAAAGACACCATCGGTATCAGGTACGAGACAAAAACGATGTGCTTTCGCCTTAGTGGATCAGCTAATGCCACTCGTAAGGAGAACTTTTCCGGATAAAAGTAGAGCTTGGTAACCAAGAGTCCCCATGACGTTGCAACGATCGCCGCCGCGGCGGCGAAGCCTTGAGCGCTGAGTCTGATCAGGAATTCATCAGGATCATACACTAGGACAAGTTGGGAAATTGGAAAGGCAAAGAAAGAAACGTAGATCGCCACGAAGTAGCTCTTGTAAGGCCGGAAATAGGAAAGCGGTTCTCGGATGATGAAGAGGACCATCAAAGCGTCCACTACAATTGTTCCGATCTCCAGAGTCGTAGCTATGTTAGGTGCCGTCTCTTCCAGCCCTCTAGGCTTGATCTACGCCAGCATCTACGCTGGCTCAACAACCTCCTATTGCAGAAGGCTAGTCGAGAGCCAAGCTGGGTTTAGACTCGTGTAACCAGAGAAGAACTAGTCCAGTCACTGTTACGCGACATCAGGAAGACCCAGAGACTTCGCCGCTGCCTTCAGGTCTCTCATCCTGCTTCTAATGGTCACTTCTGACACCCCTGCCGCTTTCGCAAGGTCTCTCTGCATCACCATGGAACCGCGTATTCTAGCAGCGAGGTCAAGTGCCGCCGCCGCCAAGCCGTCTGGGTCCTTGCCCACGTTCACTCTCAGTCGAATGGCTTCTCGAAGAATCTTCCCTGCCAGCATCTCTGTTTGAGAGTCCGCTCCTGCTCGAGACGCTATTTTCGAGACCCGTTTCAAAGGATCCTCAATTGCCATGGTCACGTCGAGAGAACGGACAAGCGCTCTGTAGTAGTGGGCTAGTAGTTTCCTGCTCATCCCTGACGCCTTTGCAATCTCACTCAAGGATCGTGGCACGTCAGTTAATCGACAGGCTGCATAGGTTGAGGCTGCGACCATTCCGTTTATCGGTCGGCCCCTGACGAGCCCCTTATTGAGTGCTCTCCTGTACATCAGTGCCGCTCGCTCCGTGACGACCTCAGGGAGGTTCAGTCGTCCCGCCAATCCTCGGAGTTGGCTCATCGCCCTGGAGAGATTTCTGGCAGTGGACGATCCTGCGGAGGCGCGGAGCTGAGTGCGTCGAAGTCTCCAGAGTTGCAATCTCTCGTCGGCGCTAAGCGACCGGTTGGAGGCCTGCGCCCTGGAAATTATCGTGGAGAGGTTCTTGTCGAAGGCGGAGAATCTTCCTGGGGGTCCTGACTGGCTCTCGAGGAGTCCTTCCTCGGTTCGTCTGGGAACGGGTGCCGCGTACTGTTCAGTGGGATCTGATAGGACGAAGCCGCAGTTGGTGCATATGACCTCGCCGGTTTCAGCGTCTCGAACCAAACTTGGACTGCCGCAATTAGGGCAGACGTAGTGTCCGACCTCGTCTCGGGGTCTCGTCTTCCTCCGGCTCATTACTGACCCTCCGACAGGATAGGTGGTCTGCGGGGTCCGGGCTGGGTTAAGCTGGTTATCCTTTTCCGGTGAGACCGTAGAAGTGCCCGCCATCTGTACTTATCTAGGTGTCGGGGGCCACAAATGAAGCTTGTTACTCCTTTCAAAAAGTCGATAAAAATGCCCCCGGAATACGTCCCTGGCAAGTGCAATATTGGCGCCCGGGGACGGGCCATACGACTGACCACAGGATTAGGGATAATAGCAGTATTCATTGGCTTTGACCTTCTTGCTCTAAGGTCGGTTTCCCCTGTTTTCCGCCTCTTTCTGTTCATCCCGTTCTATGTCGGCTTGCTAACGGCCTTGGAAGGAACGATGTCTTTCTGCGTGCTCCATGCCTCTAGAGGCACGTACGACCTCCACGAGCCTGGCGGTATGGCTTTTGGTAGGTCCCGGACCAAGATGGAGGTAGAGTCTGAGGAGTGGAAGCAGCTGGACCGGCGTAAGGCTAGTTTGATGCATCTTGAAGCCGTCTTAGGAGCGTTGATATTGGTTGGGCTACTCGCCCTTGCCTAGTTGGCCACCCGCCATCCGCGGCTTTCTCTGAGGTCTCCGGATCGAGAACCGGGAAAGGTCGAAGCTGGGCTCCCGGTCAAGGGCCAACTCCGCCAATAGCTTACCGATGAGAGGGGCAAACTTGAACCCGTGTCCCGAAAAACCATAACCATAGACAATGTCGCGATTATCAGGGTCTCTATCTATGACAAAGTCAGAATTCTCCGTCATATCGTAGAGACATACTTTGGTCCGGACAACTTCTCCATCCCCTAAGTCGGGAACGAACCTACGGCAGGCGGCTCTACACTGTTCTATTTGTTCCTGATCAACCGATCTCCTCGCTGTTTCCGGATCGACAGGTTCGGTCAATTCCTTGTTAGAAACCTTGACTCCATCAATGCCGACAGCTGGAAGGCCGTAGTGGTGATCGGTAAAGAAGACCGGGCAAGAAGTCGGCCTAAACTTCTCAATGTCTCGAGAGGGTTTGAGATAGATGAGTTGTTGTCTTGTAGAAGTGATTCCTGTGAGCGCATCTCTAAGAAAGCGGCCAGTCCAAGGTCCCACAGTCACGACTAGTTTTTTGGCTCGAATTGTTTCTCCATCTGATGTCTCTATTTCGAGGCCAGATTTGCCCCGAAACGCGGTCACGTGTTTTTCTAGAATCCTCACTCCGCGAGCGCCAGCTTGGGAAGAGAAGGTCTCCAGACTCTTCGAGGCCAATAGAACTCCTCCGTGGGGGTCGAAGAATCCCACTTTGGCTTGGAACTGAGGGAAGCGGTTCTTCAGCTCTGGCCCCTCGTAGACTTCGGCGCCAAGCCCCAGATTGGTTAGCGTCTTGAAGCTGGACTCATTGAACCTGTTAGCATGTTCGTCTACTCCTCCTAGCATCAATAGCCCGGTGGGGACCAACAATTCTTGGCCGGTTTCCTTCTCAGCGTCCCTCCAGAGTCTAAGACTTTCAATCGCCATCTTGGTGTAATACTGATTATTTCCGTACGAATAACGGAAGACCCGGTTGACATCGTTGGAGCTGCAATATTCGTTCCCGACGCCGTATCGATCTAGCAATATGATCCTCTGGTCGGCCATACCGCTGATCGCGTATGCAGTGGCGGCCCCCATCACTCCTCCGCCGACAATGCAAACATCGGCTTCTTGCAAGATCTACGGATCAGCCAATGTTTCTTCTGAGATATTACATTCTTCCAAAGTCTCCGTCTTCACATGGAAAGAGCATGAGAAATCTTTCGACGGTTGATCCCAGTGTGCGGTCGAGAAAAATAAACCACCTAAGGGTTTGACGTTTTTTGCTCAATCATGCATGGCTTCGTCGGCGCTATTTCGGTTCGAGGGACTCGAACTCCGCATGGTAAACGTGTTTTCCGGTTATGAGTAGGTCAAATCGGGAATGGAGCTTTTCCAGGTGGGGGTTCTTGGCGACTGTTGCGTGAACGTCTATCATGTGAGACGCGTCTTTGAAACGCGCAATCTCCACCCAGAGATTCTCGTCTTCAGACATTCCAATCGCTGGCGGAAGGCTCATTGAGCCGAACTTTCCCTCCATCTCCCTAGGCTGAAGCAACTCTTCGGAGAGTGCCCCTGAGTCCACGAACAATTTCATTATCGGCTTCAAAGTTTGGACAAAGGCCTCCGCTTTCCTCTTCGGGACCCGATATAGGAAGACGGAGCAGTAGACCATCGGCGTGGGCTCCTTCCTATTGATGGCTTATTTAGACTCCACCCGGCACGATTACGAAGGAACCCTTACTAGCCTCGACATGCAAGTCGGCATTATGAGAAAGGGACCCTCCACTAGGGCCTCTGGGTTCACCGAGTCCGTCATCCGAGAGATGACCCGGCTCTGCCAAGCCCATGGAGCAGTCAACCTCGCACAGGGCTTTCCCGACTTCGACCCTCCTCTCAGCATCAAACGAGCTGCCGCAACAGCGATCTCCAAGGGCTACAACCAATACTCCACTACCTATGGGACCATGGGTCTGAGGAAAGCGATTGCCCGCAAGGTGAAATCGTACAACCACATCGACTGCAACATGGACGAGATCACGGTCACATGCGGCACAACGGAGGGAATGATCGCTTCCGAGCTAGCACTGTTGGATCGGGGAGACGAGGTTGTGATCTTCGAGCCCTTCTACGAGAACTATGGTCCCGACGCAATTCTCTCTGGTGCAAAATGCCGATATGTCAGATTGCGTGAGCCAGACTTCAGGATAGAAGAAGAAACTCTCAAACAGGCTTTCAATCGCAAGACCAAAGCTGTCATCATCAACACCCCCCACAATCCCACAGGACGAGTTCTAACGAGTCAGGAACTAGGCCTGGTCCGCGATCTCTGTCAAGATTATGATTCCTATGCAATCACCGACGAGATCTACGAGCACATCATGTACGATGGGCACAAGCACGTGAGCATTGGAAGTCTCCCGGGAATGGAGGATCGAACAATCACAATCTCTGGGTTCTCCAAGACCTACAGTGTGACAGGCTGGCGTGTAGGTTACGTGGTTGCTCCAAAACCGCTCACATCGGCCATACGAAAGGTGCACGATTTCCTCACCGTGTGCGCCCCCACACCTCTGCAGGAAGCATGCACAGCCGCTCTCCAGCTTCCGGAATCCTACTATGAACAGTTGCGAGAAAACTATCGCAAAGGCCGAGGAATGCTAGTTGAGTCGTTGGAGAATGCGGGATTCGGAGTCTTCAAACCAGAAGGCGCATATTACGTCTGGACCACGACAGATCGCACGGGCTTCAAGGATGATCGAAAGCTGGCTCTGCACCTGATCACCAAGGTAGGAGTTGGTGGCGTTCCAGGGTCAAGCTTCTTCCACAACCCATCTCACGGAAGGCTGAGATTCAGGTTCTCCTTCTCAAAGAAACCAGAGACGATTCGTCGAGCAATCAAAAGACTGGAAAAATTCTCACCTAACCACCTCTCCGGCCGCTCTGATCACCGAATGCCACGGAGACTCGCGATGACAGCAGGGTCCTAACAAAGGCTACCCCTTTATCTGTTTCAAGCCCGAGGGTAACTAAAATCGTTTGGAGACGGAGGATAGAAATTGATCAAGGGTCTTCATGCAATGTTGTATACGCCCAAGCCGGAGGAGCTGCGGGCGTTTATTCGGGACAAACTGAGGTTCCGTTTCACCGATACAGGCGAAGGCTGGCTGATCTTCGACATGCCAGAAGCCGATCTTGGATGCCATCCATCTGATAGAGTGTTTCATTCAATTTCCTTCTATTGCGATAACGTCCGGAAAACGGTTGAAGAACTGAAATCCCGCGGCGTTGAATTCACTTCGGACATCAGCGAGGAGGAGTGGGGGCTGCTGACTCACTTTCGAATGCCTGGCGAGGTGGAGGTGGAATTGTATCAGCCGAAGTACGAGAAGCGCGTTCGAAGTAAATCCCACCGAGTCCATGTGACGCAGAAAGGAAAGCAAAAGACTAGAAAACAGTCATAGCTAGTCTGGTGGGCCGGGGGAGATTTGAACTCCCGACCCTACGGCCCCATGAGGGGTTTCCGCGTGTAAGGCGGACGTTCTGTCCGGAGAGTCAGTGCTCCTAACCAGGCTGAACTACCGGCCCAAACCAAGATGACAAAAACCATGTTCGAGTAGATTACGATTTAGGTAGAAATTACCGTTCCTCAATCCCAACGGGAGCTTGCACTTTTATACCCGGAACAAGCATTTCTCTTTCTGGACATTTATGGCGGGGAAGGAACCATTCGTCTATATCGACGGTGAATACCACCCCAAAGGCGAAGCCAAGATCTCAGTCTACGACCACGGCCTTCTCTACGGAGACGGGGTTTTCGAAGGCATTCGCGCTTACAACGGCACGGTCTTCCGACTACGAGAACACGTCGAGCGGTTATTCGAAGGACTACGAGTCATTAGAGTCAACATCCCTCTCACCAAAGAACAAGTCATGAGCGCGATCGTCGACACCCTTCGACGAAATAACCTAACCGATGCGTACATACGCCTAGTAATTACCCGGGGCCGCGGAAACCTTGGACTGGACCCGCGAAGTTGCCCGAAGCCCTCAATCATTATCATGACTGAGCCAGTACTCCCTGCTCACGGCAAGGAAGCACGAGAGAAAGGCGTGACCGCCGTCATCTCCAGCCTAAGACGCGACATGGTCGACGGCACAAGCCACGAAGTCAAGTCTCTCAACTACATCCAGAGCGTCCTCTCGAAGTTCCAAGCAATAGATTCAGGGGCTGACGAAGTGGTCATGCTCGACCACAGAGGCATGGTTTCCGAGTTCCATGGCTCAAACCTTTTCATCGTCAAACAGGGAATAATTCACACACCGACATCGGCTGCAGGTATTCTTCACGGCGTTACGAGAGCCCGGGTCATGAAACTCGCCGAGGAACTGGGATACGAGGTCCGAGAGCGAGATATTACTCCTTACGAGCTTATGACCGCTGACGAAGCCTTCCTAACCGGAACAATGGCTGAAGTCGTTCCAGTCGTCAAGGTTCACGGAGTGGCCATAGCAGAGGGTAAACCGGGACCGGTGACCAAGGAGATCATCAGAGGGTTCCAGAGGATAATCCAGGACCCGAAGGAAGGCGTCCCGATCAGAGAGACAATCTCTATCCCTGCTAAGGCCCGAACTAACTAAGCGAGATAGGCTTGACACTTCAGGCGAGCACTCTATGCGGAGTCCTGCCTCGGATTTTGTTTGCTCTTGTTCTCCGCCTGGGATTGCTTATTTGTGGGTCAGTTATTTTTCATGGCGACGGAGAAGTTAGAACAGACGCTGGGCTTGATCGGGACCGACTGGACCCTAGCTTCCTCCCTAGGATATTCAGATGGAAAAGAATGTAGACTACAAGCCCACCTGCCGCGTCCATCGCCATTGCACCAGCAACAAGCGTAATGTCGTTAACTACGCCACCCTCAAGATATGCCGTCCACTGTTGAACGGCGCTCCAGATTGATCCCGCGGTGACTGCCACGCCGATAGCCAAAAGAGCCTTCTTCTCGGGGTAAAGTTTCACTTTCAGGTTGAGAACCCAGCCTGAGACTACGATGGCCCAGACGAAATGGAGGAGAAGGGTGAAGGGAGTGATGTTGAACGGGTCGAGAAGGTTCAGGACAAACCCGACGCCCGAAACCACTAGGGCGCTGGAGGTTGATACGAGAGTTATGCTGAGCCATCGTGGAGTGGTGTCGAGCAGGCGCTGAGCTGTGAAGGGCATTCTCTAATCTCCTCGTTTCTTTGCTACGACAGGAGGCGAGTGGTGAAGGTGGAATGGGAGCGAGAAATTTATCCGATGATCTTTCAAGAATAGGCTCAGGCGGGGCCAGTGTTGAACCGCGACGACGCTCCCGATTATTCCGCCTGACAGGGAGAGAATCGCATAGGTTGCCGTCAGAATTCCTATTGCTGTCTGGAAGGCAACAGACCAGAGGCTGCTTGGAAGGCTCAGAAGATTTGTTGCAACCCACAACCCGATACTTGCCAGTCCGCCTAGCGTCCCGGCGAAGAAACCTGCGATGGCCCCTTTCCATGGTCCTTGTTTGATGATCACGCCTGCGACCAGTCCTGCGACGAAGGGTCCTATCTCGGGGAGGGCTACTCCTATGATCAGGTTGATGAGGAACCCAACTCCGATTGCCAGTAAAAGGTCTCCCTTAGTGTCGGGAGTGGATACCGGACTTGTACTACCCATCGCACGCTCGTCCTTAATCTCAAGCAGGGTGAGCCTCGTTTCGTGATATTCTGCTCGTAACCCCGAGCAAACCCATATGGTTACATTCGAACGCGGATTCTCGCCTGAGTGCTTTGAAGGGCGCAATATTCGACTGGGACGGAACCCTCGCTCAGATCGATGACCGCGAGTTCTATTGCATCAACCAAACACTCAACGCGCATCATTCAAAGCCGATAGATCAAGAGTTCCTCATCAAGAACTACTACCAGCGAGCCTACGAGATCGGAACCGGGCCGCGGATGGTACTTGAAACCGCGCTATCACGGGAGAATGGTGCCCGGATCGATGAGGTCTACGAGACTTATCGAAAAGTCTTCCGTGACACAGTAGACAGGGCGAGGCTTCAGAACGGCGCTCTCGAACTCTTGTCTGCCCTGAAAGGGCACGGGTTCATGCTGGGGGTTGCTACAATGCGGTTCACGAGGTCGGTGGTCGCAGCGGAACTGGACCTTTTGAAAGTCAGCCCTCTGGTGAGTGTCTTGTTTACCCGGGAGGAGCTTGGACCTGGACGTGGGTTGGAGTCGCTTGAGGAGGTTGTCGACAAGAGGAAACAGCTGGTAATACTGGCCTTGGATAGGCTGAAAGTCCGAGTTGAAGACGCGTTCCTTGTAGGCGATTCTTGGTGGGATGTGCGGGCGGGAAAGAAGCTTGGAATACGGACAGTATTGGTGCGAACGGGGTTCGCTCGCTACAACGACTTTTCGAAAGAGGGTGCTGACGTGACAGTCAAGTCTCTCGGAGAGCTAGGAAAAAGACTAGAGACGAACGGCTGGGTCCTGTAGGATGTCTACTGAGGACGAGCCATGTTTTTTCTCCAGATACCTATCGATCGTCTTCCTAGTGAACGAGTCTAGCTTTAGGTTGTAGGCTGCTCCAGGATAGACCCAGAGGTAATCCTGTATTTCTTTCTGATCGAGTTTGACCTGTTTGTCTTTGGACTTGCAGTAAAAATCGATGAAGATGAAATGCTTCTTCTTGTAGAATTCGGGCGCGAAAATCGCCTCTTGCATCAGAAGTAAATCTACCACGTCTACGTCCAGCCCAACTTCCTCTTTGACCTCTCTCTTCACGGCGTCAACCATGGTCTCGCCCACTTCGATGTGCCCGCCGGGGAGAGTGTACCTGTCAAACCATTTGTGGGACCTAGCCAACAGAATCTTTCCTTCGTTGTTGACAATCAATGCACCAACGGTTGGTTCGGGAAAGACTTGCGTAATCGACGCTTTCGAAAGTGATGGTCGCTGGTCGGGAGAGGTCATCTGAGATCCGTGGTCACGATCGGTTCTAAGCCCTTCTTCTCAAGCTCGTTGAGCAGCCTGTTTATTCCGAGCCAGTCACTTGCAATATGCCCTAGAACGATTAGGTTTCCGGAGGGCTCGCTTGCCAGCCTGGTAAGATCGGCCTCTGCAATGTGAATATAGGACAACGTGCCAACGCCATTCTGAAAGTACGTCTTAGCTATCTCGTAGCCACCATTAGTGTAGGCTGCATGGCTGATCGCGGTCTTTCCCGCTTTCTTCTTTGGCGAGCCCAACCTAACTTCGATCCGAGACACAGCTTTACGAAACTCAGGAAAACGTCCGATTCTGGAGATAACATCTTTCACTGTCGAATTTTCATCGAGACCTTTCAGTGCATGCTGAATCATCTTTCGACCAATCTCATCGCACGGACTGTGAATCGATACTAGTGGCATGCGAAGCTTCTTGGCGGCGCTGGGCGTCTGATCATAGTTATCAGGGTGATGTTGCAATTCCAGGGCTCGTAGCTTGGGCTTGATTGCTTCCTTGGCCGCATCCTCGGGGACCCCGGCTTCTTTCAGCTGGTTAATGTGCCGCAGGAATACCTTGTAACCTTCAAGCTTAGCGCTGCCGCCAGCAGGATGATGAGCGATTACCGCATCGCATCCTAAGTCGCGAGCCAGAAGGAGCTCGGCCACTCCAACATCAATTGCGACGAGAATCTTCCGGATTCTTCGCCCTTTGATGTGAATCTCGCTGTCAGCGGGAACGCTCCTGAAACCTGCAAGCCCTAGAGCTGTCCGCATTATCTGCTGTGTGTCCATCAAGCCGAGGTCAGCTCAGTGGGACCAGAAGCGCTACGCTCTTCCGCCCTTTGTCATCTTCTTGAGGTCGAGAACTTCGTCAAGCTTCTCCTTCGGAAGAATCTTCTCTTCAAGAATCACCTGTCGTATCGATTTGTTCTCAGCGATCGCCTTCTTAGCAACCTTCGCCGCATTATCGTAGCCAATATGCGGTGTTATCGCGGTAACTACCATCAAGCTTCTGTCCGCGTAACCATAACATCTTTCACGGTCAGCCGTGATTCCTGAGACACATTTCTCCGA